>USIX01000057.1 GCA_900554895.1 uncultured Megamonas sp.
TGACTTCCGTCAGTTTTCCGGCAAAGATGTCATAGAGACTTTCTGCCGAAGCAAGTGTGGCAATACCGGCACCGATGCGCAGTGCTGCACTGCTGGAAAGTACGGCGGCACCAGTGAGCCCGAGTGAACCGGCAATAACAAGTACCTTGCCGCAGCTGCCCTTATGAACATCACGCGGTCGTTTATTAAAATGATTTTCAACAAAATTTTGGTCAACAGCTTCCTGTTTTATTGTATCTTGACATAAAAGACTGTATGGCAAACCGATGGATTTTATGGTGATTTTGCCGGTATAATTGCAGCCTGGATACATAATCAGGCCGATTTTCGGCAGACCTAAGGTCAAAGTAACGGAAGCTTTGACGGCTACGGGATTTACTGCACCCGTATCTGCATTGACGCCGCTAGGCATGTCAACGGATAAAATCGGGCGGTTGCAGGAATTTAAAATGGAGATACATTTTATAACGTTTTCGCGCAGCTGTCCGTGAATGCCTGTACCGAGCAGGGCATCGATAACGCAGTCAGAGAATGTCAGGGATATTTGCAGTCTGTTCCAGTCTCTTTCTGTTGTAATCTGATATATTTCCGCCTGCATGTTCATTAAGATATTGTAATTAGTTTTGGCAGAAGGCGTGAAATGTTCCGTATTGCCGATGATAAAAATTTTCACTTTAGCGTGAGCATTGAGCAGATGGCGGGCGGCTACGAAACCGTCACCGCCGTTATTACCGCAGCCGGCAATAATGCAGAATGTTTTTTCCGCACTGCCGCCGCAGAGTTTTATAGCTTCGCTGGCTGTTTCGCGTCCGGCGTTTTCCATCAGTACTATTTCCGGAATACCGTAGACATTTATTGCATCAGCATCAATTTGCCGCATTTGAGCGGCAGAAGATATTTTCAAGATTATCCCTCCAGTATAGCCTGTGCTATAGCGTATTCTTTAGAGTGGCTCAGTGATATGAATATATTGTAGATTTTGCGCTTAGTGGCACTGTAGGCGAAATAGCCGTGCAGTTTTACATGCGGTGCGCCGCTGTCGTCGACGACCACTTCGATATCCTGCCACGTACCGCCGCGCATGCCTGTGCCGAAGGCTTTTACTACAGCTTCTTTAGCGGCAAATCTGGCGGCATAGGAAGAAGCGCGCATTGTGTTGCGTCCGTTACAGTATGCCTGTTCCTGTGCCGTAAAAATGCGATTTATGAATTTTTCGTTATCCAGAAATTTGCGTATCCGCTCAATTTCTACAATATCAACACCCGTTCCTTTTATCATGTAATCACCTTTAATTCTATTTTAGTGCCTCTTGCAAAGTTTGGGCATTTTTCTGCATAGCTTCGATATAAGCGTTTGCATCGTCCTTGCCGGTAACAACAGGGTCCAAAGTATAGATTTCGGCTCCCGTTTCATTAGCGATGGCTTCAGCTGCCGTAGAAGAATACTGCGGTTCGGCAAACAGTACTTTTGTCGGCATGGTTTTTACCTGCGCTATGATATCGGTAAGTTCACTCGGCGAAGGCGATGAGCCCGGTTCACGTTCGATGACGCCGACGATTTCTAGATTGAATTCCTGCGCAAAGTAAGGAAATGCTTCATGGAATGTGACGATTTTTCTCTGCGCCAGCGGGTCAATGGCTGCATGCATATCATTTTTCAGCTGCTGCAGGCGGGCGATATAATCGTCAGCGTTCTTATGATACTGCTCAGCGTGAGCAGGGTCTGCTTTGCTCAGCTCTTCCGCTATCGTCTGTACCTGCGTTATGCAGTTGGATACGCTTACCCATACATGTGCATTTTCACCGTGTTCATCGATAAGAAGCGGAATATTAACCGATGAATCAATGATGTACAGCTGTTTTTGTTCATTGATGATATCATCGAGAAAAGCTTCCATGCCGGCGCCGTTCGCAACGAAAACATCCGCATTTTCCAATTTTTTCATATCGGCAGGCGTCATCTGGTAATCGTGCAGACAGCCCGTTTGAGGCTTAGTCATATTTTCTACAACGACACCGTCAATTCCTTTGGTGATATTTATGGTTTCAATATAAATAGGATAAAAAGATGTTACGATTTTTAATTTTTGGCTATTTTTCGCATCGTTATCCGCCGTTTTATCGCTGCCGCAGCCGGAAAAAGAAACGGATAGCAGCAGACATAAAAATAGAATAAATATTTTTTTCAAACGAATTCTCCTCTTAAAGTGTTTAATGACATTAAAAAGAATAACTATTAAGATAAAAAGCCTCAATAGTTATTCTTTTTGTTTTAAATTTATATTTTTATCTGAGTAGCGGCATTGAGCGTTGCACGAGCCTCTGTCATGATATTTTCAATGATGTTTTTGACAGGCTCTTCTTTTTGCAGTAAAGTCAGGGACTGACCGGCCTGAACCATGCCGTTTACCACATCGCCGTCAACAGCGGCAAGTCTGTTTGTACCGGTAGCCAGGCGTAAAAGTTCTTCCTTAGGCGTTTTGCCTTCGTTTTCTTTCTGTACGAAATCGAGAGAGAATTTGTTTTTGATACCGCGGACAGCACCGCCCAAAGTGAGTCCCGTAACGATTGTATCAGTGTCGATGGCTTCGATAAGTTTCTGTTTCATATTCGGATGAACACCGCATTCTTCGGCAACGAGGAAGCGTGTACCCATCTGAATACCGCCCGCACCCATCAAAAGAGCAGCGGCAAGACCGCGTCCGTCAGCGAAACCGCCGGCCATTACAACCGGAATATTATCGATGACAGGCAGAACCTGTTCCATGAGAGCCATAGTCGTAAGAACACCGATATGGCCGCCTGCTTCCATGCCTTCCGCCACCATTGCATCAGCACCGGCTGCAGCTACGCGTTTTGCCAGTTTTACGTTTGGGATTACCGGAATGATTTTTATACCGGCAGCTTTCAGTTTCGGAAAATACGGCACGGGATTGCCGGCACCGAGTGTAACGAAAGCAGGTTTTTCTTCACAGATGACATCGATGATTTCTTCTTTATTCGGTGCCATGAGCATAACGTTTACGCCGAACGGTTTATCAGTGAGCTGCTGTGCTTTTTTTATTTCTTCACGTACATATTCAGTTGTTCTGCCGCCGCAGGAGATAATTCCAGCGCCGCCGGCATTGGAAACGGCAGCAGCAAGTTTTGCATCGGAAACCCAGGCCATACCGCCTTGAATAATCGGATATTTTATACCAAGAACTTCAGTAATATATTTTGCCATGCAAAAATCCTCCTAAAATATTTAAAATCTATGGATATTTTTATTATACCACTTATATAATGATTATTATATCATATTTATCATAGTCAGTAGTTATGAATTTTTAATAAGCAACAACTTTTCCTGCCGCGACAATTTTTTTATCTGCGCTTCCCGTTTCTGTGCCGCCTGTTTGGTGGAAAATACCTCGTAATAAAGCAGCTCTACCGGCAGACGCCCGCGTGTGTAGCGAGCGCCTTTGCCGGCATTGTGGATTTTTATCCGTTTAGCCAAATTATTTGTCCAGCCGGTATAAAGTGTATCATCACTGCACCTTAATATATAAGTGTAGCAGTCCATTATTCAGCTGTTTTATTTTCTTCAATGGTGATTTTGTTGATGACTACGTCTTCAACCGGTCTGTCCATGAAATCAGTTTGTACGTGGCCGATTTTTTCTACGACATCCATACCCTTAATAACTTTGCCGAATACGGCATGATGTCCGTCAAGCCACGGTGTCTGGTCAAGCGTGATGAAAAACTGTGAACCGCCTGTATTAGGACCGGCATTTGCCATCGATAAAATTCCGGCGCTGTCGTGGCGTAAATCTTTGTGGAATTCGTCTTTAATGGTATAGCCGGGACCGCCCGTGCCGTTGCCGTTCGGGTCGCCGCCCTGAATCATGAAGCCATCGATTACACGATGAAAAATCAGGCCGTCATAAAAATTATGCTGGGCGAGTTCGATAAAGTTGGCTGTTGTAATAGGGGCTTTGTCTTCGAATAATTCGATAGTAAAAGTCCCCATGTTGGTGTCAAATACTGCTACGCGATTTTCGTTCATTGATTGAACTTCCTTTCCATTTATATTTAATTGATTTTCTGCCAAAGAGCAGTTGGTATAGTTTATCAGCCCGAAAAGAGCTGTCAGCAAGCAGAGAAATAGGATTTTTTTCATAAAGATATGCTCCTCAACGTTTTATAATATGCGTATCACCGGCAAAGCGCGGACTCCAGACGGAGATTTCGTCTTTTTTGGGAAAATCGTCCGGTACCTGCCAGATTTTATGACTTACATTGTGCATGGTAATGATGTTTTTTACTTCTGTATGTGCGGCAAATTCGCGTACACCGAGGTCCCAGAATTCTTCCAGACGGCTGTCTACAGGGAAAAAGGCAATATCGGTTTTTAAATTCTCCATGCGTTTGAGCTGTTTTTTGAAACCGTTGCGGGCAAAAGCAATATTTTCTTTCGTTTCGCCTTTCCAATGCCACCAGTTGAAATCGCCGGAATGAAAAATTTTCCAGCCGTCTTTTTCAACGTAGAAACAAATGCCTTCATCCGTAGAACTGAATGATTTAACGTATATAGAACTATCTTCATACGTTGTATATTCATCTAAAATAACGGTTTTATTTTCCGGCGGCAGATTGTTTTTTATATCATAACTGAGAAAATAATGTGTCGTTTTGTCGCTGAATTTACTGATTTGCGGATTGAAATGGTCAAAATGAGCATGAGATGCGAAAAAATATACTTCGCGTTTATTTTCGATTATTGACGGAACAAGATTATGCTCATCCAGATAATAATCGAAAATCATTGCCCAGTCGGCTGTTTCCAGAATGAAACCGCTGTTGAATAAATATGTTATTTTGGCTGTGTCGTTCATTTTTCGTCTCCTTATCTACATTAGTATTTTGGCAAATTTTGTAAATAGTGTCAATACCTATCTATGTTTATTAATTTTTCGGTACAAGTATGGCATGATTTTTGTTTTTTAGTTATAATAAGTATTGATAACTTGTAAACTACACTATAAATTAAAGTTAGGGGTTTTTAATTATGTTTAGATTTTTAACAGCCGGAGAGTCGCACGGACAATGCCTGACAGCTATTGTCGAAGGGATACCTGCCGGTCTTAAAATAAATCTCGATGAAATGAATATGCAGATGGCACGTCGTCAGAAAGGTTACGGCCGCGGCGGACGTATGGCCATTGAAACAGATAAGGTGGATATTTTATCCGGCGTACGTTTCGGTGAAACGATGGGGGACCCTGTTACACTACGCGTTGTCAATAAGGACTGGGAAAACTGGACGGACAGAATGTCTGTCATGGGAACGCCTACATGGTCAAAAGTTACGGCTGCGCGTCCCGGTCATGCCGATTATGTGGGTGTGAAAAAGTACAACCGTACGGATATACGTGATATACTGGAACGTTCCAGTGCAAGGGAAACGGCGGCAAGAGTGGCTGCCGGTGCGCTTGCCCGCCAGTTTTTAGCGGCATGCGGCATAAATATCGTATCACAGGTAATAAATATCGGCGGCGTAAAGGCCGATACGGCGCATATTGATTACAGGATGCTGGTGCCAAATGACAGCGATTTGAACTGCAATGATGCACAGGCGGAAGCGAAAATGCGGGAAGTAATCCGTGATGCCGGTCAGGCAGGAGATACGCTTGGCGGTGTTTTCGAAGTGGTTGTACAGAATATGCCTATCGGGGTTGGCAGTCATATTCAGTGGGACAAACGTCTTGATATGCAGCTTGCAGGTGCAATGATGTCCATTCAGGCGATAAAAGGCGTGGAAATCGGCGACGGCTTCGGCTATGCGGAGAAACCGGGCAGCCAGCTGCACGATGAAATGTTTTATGATGAAAATAAAAACGTTTATCGTAAAACGAACCATGCGGGCGGTATTGAAGGCGGCATGAGCAACGGTGAACCGATAGTCGTGCGTGCCTGCATGAAACCGATACCGACATTGATGACACCACTGCATTCTATCGATATCGAAAGCCAGAAGGAAGTTTTGGCATGCAAGGAACGCAGTGACGTCTGCGCTGTTTCTGCGGCTTCCGTAGTAGGAGAAGCTATGGTAGCACTAACTATTGCTAAAGCTTTACTGGAAACATTCGGCGGCAGCTGTATGGCGGATTTACTCAGCAATATGAAATCTTACAGTGAGCGAATTAAGGGATAAATTATGAAAACTAATATTGTACTTATCGGATTTATGGGTTCAGGCAAGTCGATTACCGGTAAACTCTTGGCTTATAAGCTGGGGTACAGTTTTGTTGATACGGATAATGAAATTGAAAAAATTTATAAGCAGAAAATAAAGGATATGTTTGCCAGCGAGGGCGAAACGGTATTTCGCGCAAGAGAAACGGAAACGATAAAAAAAATTGCCGCCAGAAATCATCAGGTAATTTCCACCGGCGGCGGTGTGGCGACGAAAGAAGAGGATATGAAAATACTGCGCGATAATGCCATTATCATATCACTGGCGGCTTTGCCGCAGACTATCCTGAAACGTACCGGCAACGATAAACGACCGCTTCTTGCCAAAAAATCGAAAGAGGAACGGTTAAAGACGATTATCGAGCTCATGGGCAAGCGTGCCAAGTTCTATAAAAACGCCGATTTAATCGTAAAAACGGATAATACAACTCCGCTGCAGAATGTGGAGATAATTTTAAAATATTTAAAGGGTGTGAGATGATTGCGCACTGTAAAAGTTGATTTAGGTGACAAATCGTATGATATTATCATTGGACATGATTTAAAACAGCGGATAATTGATTTTATACAAAGCAGAAAATTTTCCCGAAAGGCGCTGTTGATTACGGATACGAATATTGCACCGCTGTACGGCATGAAAATAAAGTCCGTTTTGGATAAAGCCGGGCTTGATGTTAAAACGGCGGTAATTCCGGCAGGTGAACAGTCAAAATCGCTGGCTTGTGCCGAAACTTTATATACGCAGGCTATCGAGCACGGATTGGACAGAAAATCCCCCGTTATTGCTCTGGGCGGCGGTGTAGTCGGCGATTTGGCCGGATTTATTGCAGCAACATTTATGCGCGGCGTACCGTTCATTCAGATGCCGACAAGCCTTTTAGCTCAGGTTGACTCCAGTGTCGGCGGTAAAGTGGCGGTAAATCATGCACTGGGCAAAAATTTAATCGGTGCATTTTATCAGCCGCAGGCCGTATTCATGGATTTGGATATGATGCGAAGCTTGCCGCAGCGGGAAATTGCCACCGGGCTCGGTGAAGTGGTGAAATACGGATATATTTATGATAAGGATTTTTATCAGTATCTGCTGAAGCATAAAGATGAAATATTGAGCCTGCAGTCGGAAGCAATCAGTCATGTAATCGCCCGTTCCTGTGAAATAAAGGCAGATGTTGTTTCGCAGGATGAAAAAGAGGCAGGGCTTCGGGCGATTTTGAATTTTGGCCATACACTGGCACATGCTATTGAAAAGGAAACACAGTACAAGAAATACAATCACGGTGAAGCTGTAGCTATCGGTATGGTCGGCGCCGCTAAAATCAGCGCCAAGCTCGGCATGATTGATGCAGGTACTGTCGATGATATGGAAAAACTGCTTGAACTGTTAAATCTGCCGCAAAAGGCGCAGGGCTGTAAAGCGGAAAAAATCTATGCAGATATTTTCCATGATAAAAAAACCGTTAACGGAACAGTAAACTGGGTTCTTCTGGAGGATATCGGCAAAGTACGTATATCCAAAGATGTACCGGAAAAAGTCGTTAAAGAAGCGATTGCTGAAATTTTAATTTAAAATATAATACCCCTTACAGTCATGAAAAATCGGCTGTCAGGGGTATTTTTTATTAAACGTAGATATATTCCGCCATTACCGGCTGAAGGTTTATTTTAAGCAAATCGTTATAAACTTCATCAACAGAACGCGTATCGGAAATTTCAAACTGGGCATCGCCTTTATCATTGTCGGGATTTTCATCGCTGTGTTCGCCGATGCCGGTACTTACTCCGGCGGAAATTTTCGTGGCGGCGATGTTGACGAGATTGTCACGTACTCGGGCGCATTCACGCGTGGATACGGTTATGCTGGCAAACGGCATGAACAGACGGTAGGCGCATACGACCTGCAGCAGCTGGCGTTCATGCACGTCCATCGGGTTGATTTTGTCGTTGTTGATGATAGGACGCAGGCGCGGGCAGGAGAAAGCAATTTCAGCCTGTGGATATTTTTTCTGCAGATAATATGCGTGCATACCCGTAGCCAGAGCATCTTTGCGGAAATCATCAAGACCTAAAAGAGCGGCAAAACCGACACCGCGCATACCGCCTTTTAATGCCCGTTCCTGTGCGTAGAAACGGTACGGGAAAATACGCTTGTGTCCTGCCAGATGAAGCGTTTCGTATTTGTCTGAGTTGTACGTTTCCTGAAAAACAGTTACATAATCGGCACCGCATTTTTGCAGATAAGCGTATTCATCACTGTTTAACGGATAAATTTCCAGACCGATTAAACGAAAATATTTTTTTGCGATTTTGCAGGCTTCGCCGATATATTCAACAGTTGATTTTTTGCGGCTTTCTCCCGTTAAAATCAGGATTTCCTGCAAGCCGGACTTAGCGATAGCCGCCATTTCCTTATCGATTTCCTCATAATCGAGCTGAGCGCGTTTTATTTTGTTATGACAGTTGAAACCGCAGTAAATGCAGTAATTTTCGCAGTAATTGGCAATGTAAATCGGTGTGAACATATAAATGGAATTGCCGAAATGCTTGCGTGTTTCCGCCTGCGCTCTTTGCGCAATCTGCTCCAAGAACGGCAGTGCGGCAGGAGAAAGCAGTGCTCTGAAATCATCAGGCGTGATATGGTCATGTTCAAGTGCCGCCTGTACGTCCTGTGCTGTATAGCCGTCGTAATCGTAGCTTTCCATGTCCGCTACGACTTTATCGAGAATATCGCTGTCGATAATTTCCATATCCGGCAGATACTGCATGTGGTTTGTTCTGTTTTGTTTTAAATGTTCTTTTATCTCATCATTCAATATGCTTTCATTAACATGGTCCATGATAATTCCTCCATATAGATTTTATTAATCCTGCAGATAACCGGTCAGTGGGGAAGAGGCACTGCTGCCTTTAGTTTTTACTCTGCCGAGTTTTGCTCTGTAGCCGAGACGGCCGGCCTGAATTGCAAGGCGGAAAGCGTGCGCCATAAGAGGCAGGTCTCCTGCCGTAGCGATGGCTGTATTTGCCATGATGGCGGTTGCACCCATTTCCATTGCTTCACATGCCTGGGACGGTCTGCCGATACCGGCATCGACGATAATCGGAAGGTCGATTTCATCGATAAGTATCTGGATAAATTCTTTTGTGGCAAGACCGCGGTTGGAACCAATCGGCGCACCCAGCGGCATAATGCAGGCAGCACCGGCATTTGCCATATCGCGGGCAGCATTTAAGTCAGGGTACATATACGGCATTACGGTAAAGCCTTCTTTGGCGAGAATTTCCGTCGCTTTGATTGTTTCCTGATTATCCGGCAGCAGATATTTACTGTCGCGCATAATTTCTATTTTTACTAAATCGCTGTCACAGATTTCACGGGATAACCTGGCAATACGTACGGCTTCATCCGCATTTCTGGCACCGGATGTATTGGGAAGAAGCTTTACATTTTCCGGAATGAAATCGAGAATGTTCGCCATACCGCCTACATTCACGCGGCGCAGTGCAAGCGTAACAATTTCCGCCTGTGCCTGTTCTACAGCGGCTTTGATTAATTCGTGGGAATATTTGCCTGAACCCAGAATGAAACGGGAAGTAAATTCATATTTGCCTAATTTCCAAGTATCATGTACATTTGTCATCATTTAAAACCTCTTTATTCTTCTAAAATTAATTGTACTATCATATTGGCTTCGTGCGCTGCGCAAAGAGCGACGCGCGGAGCAGTGAGCGTTCTTTTCGTATCAAGACCGCTTTTCTCATCGCCGCACAGATAAAAATTGCGCATGATTTTGCGGGTGTGAATGGCATTGCTGTCGCCGAAACCTGCCATGCCGCTACCGGCTACGAGTTTTTTGTCTGGAAACAGTTCCAAAACGGTATTGACGAGCATAGCTTTCGTTTCAGGCACATCAAATGCTTCACAGATGTATTCGTCATCTTTTAATAAAGCGGCGATATTTTTTTCCGTCAGTTTTACGCAGTCTTTTTTTATCTGCAGGTACGGATTAATCTGCAGAAGCTGCTCTGCCAGTGCATCCGTCTTATTCATGCCGAGATGGCGGATAAAATAATGCTGGCGGTTTAGATTGCTCAAATCGACTGTATCAAAATCAATCAGATGAAGCTGACCTATGCCGACACGGGCAAGTTGTACGGCTATATTGGAGCCCAATCCGCCCAGTCCCGCTACCGCAACTTTGGCGCATATAAGTTTGTCCTGATTTTCTTTTGTATGGCGGGCGCAAAGCACATTGTAAATTTCTTCTTTTGCCGGTGTTTTCATAAAGGTCAGCCTCCACCGACAAATGTTACGATTTCCAATTTGTCGCCGTCGGTAATCATGGTATTTTCGTATCGGCTTTTCGGCACGATATCACCGTTTTTTTCGACGGCTATGCGTGTTGTCGGATAGTTTTTCTGTGTAAGATAAGTTAAAATGCTTACATCGCATAGTAATTCTTCACTTTTTCCGTTTACTGTAATCAAACTTTTTCCTCCTTATACTAAAAAAGAGTTCACGAAAGAAATACACCCGCGGTGGTGCACCCCTTCATGAACTCCTGTTCAATCACTTGGTCAACTCTATTTTATTTTTTCGGATAAAGCAAAAAAGAGACGGCAAATGCCATCTCTTCAAATTCAACTGTTATTCCTACGTTGGCATTATCCAAATCAGGTATATGGGTCGAAGCTTATATCTTCCTCTCAGCCGGTCTACCAGCTCCCCGTATTAAATTTACAAATATAATATAATTTATTTACGGCTGTTTGTCAATATGTAAAATCATGATTTATTTATCAGTAAAAAACTGACTGACAAGCAGTGAACCAAAAATTAAGGCAGCACCAAGTCCTTGAATGGGGCTTATTGGTTTAGTGAGGATGAGCATGGATAATAATACGGCGGTAACAGGGTCGATATAGCTGAACAGTGCAGCTGTTTGCGCTGATAGATTTTGCAGCGAGGAAAAATACAGCAGATAAGCAAATCCCGTATGTATTATACCTACTGTCAGTAAAGGCAGCATAGAAACAATATCAATATACCAGTTGTTATTCTGAAAAGTAACATATGGCAATAAAATAAGCGCAGCAATTATTAACTGTGCAATGGTACTGTCCATAGCGGGAATATCATGTAAAAATTTATTGCTGATAATTACACAGGTGTAAAAGACTGCAGCACAGATGCCGTAGATAACTCCCTGCATACTGCCGACTCCTGAATTTAAACCGGTGAAGATATCGGCAAGCAGCATCAGGCCAATAAGTGATAAGATTACACAGATTAATTTGCGTAATGTAAAGCGTTCACTAAGAAAAAATGGCGATACGAGCATGACAATGGTCGGTGCAAGATAATAAGTGAGCGTGGCAAC
The DNA here is from genome assembly GCA_900554895.1 of uncultured Megamonas sp. Lineage (GTDB taxonomy): Bacteria > Bacillota > Negativicutes > Selenomonadales > Selenomonadaceae > Megamonas > Megamonas gallistercoris. The sequence continues at coordinate 11,614 of USIX01000057.1, forward strand.
AGCGATAGTTGTATAGTGGTATGCCTGAAACAGAAAAATCCAGTTAAATCCGATAGTACTGCCGGAAATGAGAAGAATAAGCGCATTTTTGCGGCAGGCAGAAAAATCGAAGGATTTTTTCATAAAAAACATGGCAGATAATAAAACAGCAGTGCCGATAAGAGCTCGCACCAGTGCAATCTGGGAACTGGCAAGGTCGATATGGCGCACAAATAGGCCGATACTGCCGAAAATCAGCATGGCGGAAATATTTTTAAAAATTGCCAGCAAAATAACCACTCCTCGTTAAAAATATATAGTGTATTATATCATATTTTTATTATAAACAATTTTAATAGTCGATATTAATCTTTAAAAATGCTATAATCATTTGTACTGATTTAAATAATACGGATGGAGGAATTATTATAAAGAAAAAATTTTATGCAGTAAAAAACGGTTATCAGACAGGTATTTTCGATACATGGGCGCAGTGTCAGAAACAGGTACGGGGATTTAAAGGCGCTCTGTTTAAATCATTTGCTACTTTACAGGAAGCGCAGGCTTATCTGCATGATGAAAAAGCGCCAGATACTGCTGAACAGGATGATGACCGTTATTATATATATGTAGACGGTTCATATATAAACGGACGTTACAGCTGGGGTATGGTAATTTATCGCCGGGGAAAGCTGGTGGATACGTTCAGCGGTGCCGGCAAATCAGAAGATGCCAGCGAGCTTCATAATGTAGCGGGCGAAATAGAAGGTGCCATGGAAGCGGCCAAATGGGCAGCGGCTAACGGCGAGAAAATCGTCATCTGCCATGATTATATCGGTCTTTCCGAATGGGCAACAGGCCGTTGGAAGGCAAATAAGGATTTGACAAAATACTATGCACAGTTTATGAAACAATATATGGATTTGATTTCATTTAAGAAAGTAGCAGGCCATACGGGCGTGCAGGGCAATGAACTTGCTGATAAACTGGCAAAACAGGTTTTGGGTTTATAATG
>USIX01000058.1 GCA_900554895.1 uncultured Megamonas sp.
TGCTTCTTTGGAAGAGCTTCGCCGGTCAGGACGAGAGAAAGCTTTGCTCATTTCTGCAACCGGTACGGGAAAAACATATCTTGCTGCTTTTGCTGTACAGAAAGCTGCGCCGCGCAGAATTTTGTTTCTTGTACATCGTGAGCAAATTTTAAAGCAGGCGGCGCAGACTTTTCAGCATGTTCTAGGTAATATTTCCATCGGTTTTTTAACGGGAACACATAAGAATTTTACAGCACCGTATCTTTTTTCTACGATTTCGATGATGGCCAAACCTGAAATTCTGGCTCAATTTGCACCGACACATTTTGATTATATTATTATTGATGAAACGCATCGTGCCGGTGCAGCAAGTTACCGTAAAATTATTGAATATTTCCGACCGCAGTTTTGTCTGGGTATGACGGCAACGCCAAGTCGCAGCGACGGTTTCGATATTTACCGACTTTTTGATTACAATATTGCTTATGAAATTCATCTGAAACAGGCAATGCAGGAGAATATGCTTTGTCCGTTCCATTATTTCGGTATAACGGATATTACGATTGACAATAAGGAAATAGATGATATTTCCGCTTTCACTGAATTGACGGCTGACGAACGTGTTGAACATATTATTGAGAAAGCGCAGTTTTACGGCTGGTGCGGCGAGCGTGTTAAGGGACTTGTTTTCTGCCGCAATATTGAAGAGGCTCGTATATTGTCGCAAAAATTCAATGCAAAAGGATTTTTCACTGTCGCATTATGCGGTGAGGATAAACAGGAAATACGTGAAAATGCCATTTCCCGTCTGGAGCAGAAAGAGCGCTTCGGCGGACTTGATTATATATTTACAGTGGATATTATGAATGAAGGTATCGATATTCCTGCCGTAAATCAGATAATTATGCTGCGCCCCACAAAATCCTCCATTATTTTTGTCCAGCAGATGGGCAGAGGACTGCGCAGATATCCGCATAAAGATTATGTAGTAATTCTTGATTTTATCGGTAATTATCAAAATAATTTCATGATACCGATTGCACTGTTCGGCGATACTTCCTACAATAAAGATACAATCCGTCGCTGCGTTGCGGAAGGAAATCGCCTTCTGCCCGGTTGTTCCACAATAAATTTCGATGAAATTTCTCGTCAGAAAATCTATGCTGCCATTGACAGTGCGCGTCTTGGCGATACGGCTCTGCTGAAAAACGAATATATAGCGCTCAAACAGAAATTGGGACGTATTCCGCAGATTGAGGATTTTGCCAAATTCGGCAGTATTTCCATTACTAAATTCTTCGACAAATTCGGTTCATATCACCATTTCCTGCAAAAATACGATAAGGATTATAAAATAAAATTGTCATCAGAACAGGAAGAGGTTCTTGCTTTTATCTGCCGTCGCTTTGGCAAGGGAAAACGCATATTTGAAATACTGGTCTTACAAATTCTTTTAAATGAAGCGGTTGACATTTTTAAACGGCTACAGATTATTTTACGGGAAAAATACTGTCGCAGTCTGACAAAAATCGAAAAAATCTCTATTATTAACAATTTAACGAATGAGTTTACCATTTCCAATGAAAAAAGCAAATATGCAAATTGCGTATTTATTAAACCTTCAGCCGACGATTTTATCATTAGCGATAAATTCTCCCAAATGGTGAATTCCGCGGAATTTAAGCAGATATTACAGGAAATTTTATCATTTGCTCATAAGCAGTATACAAAATATTATGCCGACTGCTATCGAGAAACAAATTTTGTTCTGTATCGGAAATACACTTATGAAGAAGTATGCTATTTATTGAATTGGCAAAGTAAAATCAATCCTAATGCTATGGCAGGATATTTTTATGAAAAAAATACCCGTACCATGCCAGTATTTATCAATTATATTTTACCGGATAAAAAACGGGTCGATTATGCTAACGAATTTTTGAGTTCCAGTCTGATTACTGCGTATTCCAAAAGCAATCGCAAATTAAATTCCAGTGATGCCCGCCATATTTATAATGCAGAGCAGGAGCAGAATAAACTGTATCTGTTTGTCCGCAAACCGAATGAAGATAAGGAAGCCAAGGAATTTTATTTTCTCGGCGAAATCTCCGCTGTCGGCAGCCCGGAATATGCTTCAAAATACAACGGTTTCAAAATTGTCTACCAACTGCATACACCGGTACGCGACGATATTTTCGATTATTTTATTCATTAAATATAATATAAGTTTCTGTACATTAAATACATTTTTAATGTATAATAATTATTGTATGCAGTGCATATTATTTTTAACGCCGCAAAGTATATTTTTGCGGTGTTTTTACATATTAACTAAATCTGTTATGCTGTTAAAATACTGTTTTACAACGTTATAACAGGTCGGACAAAGGAGGGATTAATATCAGAAGAAAAGATATACAGTTCATGGCTTTGGGCGGCGGGCAGAGAGTAGGTGCCAGTTGTTATTTTCTGCGGCTCGGTGAAAACAATATACTGCTCGACTGCGGTATCGGTTTTGAAAAATCGTATCGGGTAAATCCTGTATTGAATGCACTGTTTACCATTCCGGGAATGTACAGTCTGTCGCAGCTTTCGGAAATTTATATATCACATGCTCACCTGGACCACAGCGGCTATCTGCCGGAACTCATGAAATCCGTAAAAAACGGTAAATTTTATATGACTGCCGCTACGAAAATGTTTTTAAAAAATCAGTATAATGATAAAAATTATCTTGACATTATGCACTACAATCCGCGTGCATTGCCTCGCAGCATTATTGATTTTGAAAAATTTGCTGCCACTGTAAATTATATGCAGAAAATTCCTTTTAAAAGCTACAGTGCAGGTTTTTATGAAGCAGGTCATATTCCCGGAGCGATGATGGTGCTGTTTGAATACGGCGGTAGAAAAATTCTCTACTCGGGCGATTATTCCCTGCATGAAACGCCATTGACAGGAAAATGTCAAATTCCTGAAGAAAATATCGACATTCTAATACTGTGCGGCATTCATGCAAAACATCCCCGCCACAGTGTTGCCAGTGAACCTCTTAAATATTTGAAATATGAATTTTTGTATTATCTAAATAACGGACAGAACATATACTGTTACGTTCCGCAAATCAGTAAAGGCGTGGAACTGCTCACCATGCTTAATACACAGATGGATAAAGACATTAATATTTATATCGATGAAAAAATCTATTCCATTGTCAGCAGTCTGGAAAATTTAAACTGGCAGATTTTACAGAAAAATAATTACTGTCTGTCAGCTAGGATGCCGTTTAATGGTAAACATATTATTTTGAGTACGCATAGACGTCATAGAGTGCCTGTATGGTACAAATATATAAACGGCGATTTTTCACTGCACGATTCGTTTGCCGAAACGATAGATTTCATCAAAAAAATAAATCCGAAAAAAGCCTTGATAGTACACAGTCCGGGATTTGACAGTCCGGATACCGAAACGGTCGAGCAGTATCTTATGTTCGATGCGCAATGCCGCACTCAGTTCGTTTTTCCGGAAGAACAGCAGTTGTATATTCTTTAATAAATGCAGAAAGGATTGTTAAAATGATTAATATTAAATCTCCTAAGTTTCAGCAGTTTTTAAACAGTATTCACACTGAAATTGAAAGTAAAAAACGGCGCACGCAAAATGATGATATGAATTACATTACAGAAAACCGTTTATTGAAGCTGGTTATGGAAAAACCGCATTTAGGGCCGCGGGCATGGTGTGATATCATGAATGAACGCTACGGCTGTCGTATGGATATTGATACTGTAATTTCAATTTTGCGTTCCACTTATCCCAGATTGAATACACCAAGCGACCGCGATAAAATCCTGCCGCTTGTGAAAGAGGCCGCTGACGCATTTATTGAAGGGCTTAATGGCGGCAAAGTAGAAGATTATAAAGAGTTTCGTAAAAAACGCAATGCGATTTTCAATTCCGGCAAAAGTTTTCCGCGGTTAATCTGTTTGATGATTTTCAATAATTGTCCGGAAATGAATATTTTGGGCGACAGTGATACAGTAGAAAATTTTCGCGACACTCTTTCTAAATATGTCATGTACGGTTTATCCGATGCTCTTGCCCAGTATTGCGGTGATGTAAAGACAAATACCGCTATGCAGCAGGGCGGCAAGAAAGATAAAGACAAAGCAAATACGGCTGAACTTTGGCAGCGTATAGCTCATTTGGAAGCGGCACTGGAGCGCGCCAATATGATGATGCAGGATTTGCAGGACGAATTTGACGAACAGCTTTCTGAGACAAAACTTCAGGAAATGACCGTATTTTTTGCCAAACTTAATTCTGATAAGTATGGATGTATTCTGGATTTACTTTTACAGGTGCGTAAGGGAATTAATCAGCTGAAAAAACAGCATGTAACATTGCCGCCGGAAATCAGCGGGCTGTTTATTCTTATACAGAAAATGACCCAGTTTGTTATCGATAATCATATCGACCCGATTATGAAGCCGGGTTCTTGCCGCATGATTAAAGTCGGCGAAGCGGAATTGTGCGATTATGAAGGTTCTCCTTTTATGGATAAAAACGAAGAAAAACAGGTTGAAGTTTTTTCTCCGGGGTGGGTGTATAAAGATAAAGATATACGTATTTCCCGACCGAAAATAAAGGAAGTGATTAAAAATGAATAATACTGTAAGTAATTTGTGTATCGGAATTGACCTTGGCACAACCAATTCCGTTCTGGCAACAATCAATCAGAAAACAAACGGAGAACTCGTCAGCAAGGTAGTCGAACTGCCTCGTGCCGTAGACGTGTTTTCCGCCAGCGGTAAAATAAAACCGCAACTGGAAAAAAAGGCAACATTGCCGTCCTGTGTCTATTATAATGAAGATATGGGATATCGCCCGATAGTAGGCAACTTTGCCAAAAATCGTTTTGCCGTAAGACCGCATCTTGTGGCAAAATCCATTAAAAGTCATATGGGAGAAAAGGATACGTCAAATCTTAATTTTGCCGATGAAATACCGGATAAGACACCGGCGGCAATTTCAGCACGTATTCTTGAACATATACTGAAAACAGCCGGTAAAATATTTCATCATCAGATAACCGAAGCCGTTATCACCGTTCCGGCAAGTTTTGACTCCATGATGGTAAAAGCTACGCGTGATGCGGCGGAGCTTGCCGGAATAAAAGTTTTAAACGATGACGGAACGGAACGACCGATACTTTTGGAAGAGCCGAAAGCCGTTATTTTCGATTTTATCAATCAACTGGCAAATGGAGAAATTTCCAAATACGTTCTTGACCTTAATGAGAAAAAACGAGTAATGGTATTTGACCTGGGAGGAGGTACACTCGATATCACGCTGCATGAAATAAAACGGCGTGAAGATTATCCCGATATCATAAAAATAGATGATATCGCTATAAACCGCTATACACTTTTGGGCGGTGACGATTTCGATGCAGCTCTGGCGCAGGAAATGTATCGGCGTTTTCTAAGACAATTTCAGGGACATGACGATATTATACGCAAATTAAAAAAAGATGAAAAATCCATTATGTCGCAACTGCTTACTATCGCCGAAGAGTTAAAAATAGATTTAAGTATGCAAAACAGCGGTGATGTTATTGGTGATAATGACAGCGGCTGGGGCTGGAATGATGAAGAGGATGATGCGGACGCTTTTCCTGTCGGCGGTAATATCGGCAGTACGGGATACAGTTATGACGATACTTTTACTAAAGAAGAAATTGAAGCTGTTTTCCATGATTTTATGGGTTATAATCTGAAATTTGACGATTATAAAAATCTGGATAATCAGGGATTTTTTACCCATACCCGCAATATAATCTATCCAATTCTTGATGTACTGAATAAAGCGGCACAAAAACTCGGCACTGACAATGTAAAAGTGGATGCCGTCATTTTAAACGGCGGCATGTCCAAATTCTATATGATAAAAGACAGATTGACACAATTTTTCGGTTTTGAACCGATTGAAGCGCTTGACCCTGACCAGGCTGTTGCCAGAGGCGCAGCCGTTTATCATTATTATCTGAAAAAATATGATTATAAAATACTCGGTGAAGATATGCGCAAAGTCGGTACGCAGACAGTAATGGACAATATGCCGCCGTCTGCTGCTTCAACAGTAAAAAAAGACAAACAAGTGCTACAGCCGTCGCATATAATTGAATGGGGACGGAATATTTTAAATGACAGTTTGTATCTTGGTAATGCCAACGGCAATCAGACAGAAATAATACCGACCGGGGTGCAGCTGCCGTTTCGCTCCAATTATATGAAGGGTTTTCAGCTTATGCCGAATACCGCTTTTGCACGCATAGATATTCCGATACGCGTAAAAGCGGGACTGCGTGATGAATATCGCACGATTGCCAGCGGTAAAATAGAATTTAAACGCGTATATCCGAACGGAACGTATGTTATTTTGCAGGTATTCATGAGTGCCAGCAAAATCATCACCATGAAAGCATGGACCTGTGAAGATATTGAAGGAGAACGTATTATCGAGGAAGGTTCTACTGAAATCAGCATTACGAACAGTACCGTATCGAGACAGAAAAATAAACTTTTATCGCCGCAGGGGTCACCGCTGAATGCTTCACAGGCACTGAATGTGCTGGACAGTTACTGTTATAAATTTGAAAATACTAAAACAAAACAGCAAAGCACCATCACTGCCAAAATAAAAACACATATCAGTCATATCTACACCGCTTCCAATCCGCAGGATTTTGCGCAACCGCTATTAAATACGCTGCTTTATGCTCGAAGTGAAGAATATAAATGCCGCTGCCTGATTATCGCTCGCCGTATCGGTATTTACTGGAGTGATACCGAACGAGCTGAACTTGCCAAGCTGGCACTGGCCATACTGTCGCCTGAGCTTCAGGGTATCGACCTGGTCGGCTTTTCGCGCGGCCGTGTCGTTAATACACGTATACAGGCAATATATGCACTCAGTATGTGCGGCAGGGAAAAAGACATGGAAATACTGAAACAAATCCGTACTAAACGCATGTACTTAAATGCCTGTCTGTATACTTTCGGCAAACAGCACTATGATATAAACTGGCTTTGGGAAAATTTGCAGAAAGATTATGAACTGATGAAGCAAAGCAAAGAGCATCGCAATTTGCAAAACAGTATTCATGCTATCGGCGTAGCATTCAATAATTATAAAACGGATACTGCCGATATGCTGAAACTGCGCAATGATGCTGCCGTACTGCTGCAGAATGTACTGAAAAGCCAAAACTGTACCGGCAGTGAAATCATCTGCGGTATAATCGCGCTGGGTTGCGTCTGTGACCAGCGTTATACAAATCCTATGGAAGAAAATATGCTGAATGATACTCGTGAAATACTGACTTTTATTGAAAACTATATTTCATGGGAACATATTAAAAACTGCATAAAATCACGGGATATCGCTCTTAAACTTTTATCGGGCGTACAGCTCAATGAAATAGAAGAGCAGTATCTCCTGAAAAAGCTGGATATTGCGGATAAATAATTTATCATAACAAAAATGCCCAGAGAAAAATTTTCTTCTCTGAGCATTTTTATTTTATGCAATTATCTGTTGCCACTGGGCACGTTCCGGCTGAGCAAATAGTGCTTCAAACTGCGGAACAATTTTCTGGAAATGCGCTGATTTGCTGTGTTTATCGAGTGCTTCCTTATCTTGCCACTGTTCAATAATCAAATGAACGCGTGCGTCATCATCTGATTGGAAAGAATTATAGCCCAGACAGCCTTCTTCTTTACGGGAAGCTTGTACGAGCTCTTTTACCAGTTCCTGATATTTTTCAATACATTCCGGTTTAATCGTATGAGTAACAACAATAGCAAACATGGTTACCCCTCCTCTAAATTTATTGACATTTAAAGTTTAATACATGAAGCATTTGCTGGCAAATACTTATTTTCAATTTTTGTCATGCCCGATAAACATTTCGTCAGATAAAAAACAGCAGAAACCGTTTATAGCTTCTGCTGTTTTTTATTATTTGCGATTGAAAGCACGATGTGCGATATCTTTTCTGTAATATACATTATCAAAATGGATTAAGTCAATGTTCTGATAAACTTTATCCACAGCCGATTTAATATCGTCGCCGATATCGACAACGCCGAGCACACGGCCGCCGCTAGTTACGATTTTACCGTCTTTTTGCGCTGTTCCTGCATGGAATACGAGCAGTCCGGCATCTTTGGCTTTACCAAGGCCTGTAATTTCATCACCTTTATTGTATTTTGCCGGATAACCGCCGGCACTCATAACGACACATACGGCAGCTTTATCGCTCCATTTGATTTCAATATCCTTTAAGGTGCCGTTAATGCAGGAGAGCATGATTTCGCCCAAGTCGCTTTCCAGAAGCGGCAGCACTACCTGTGTTTCTGGGTCGCCGAAGCGGGCGTTGAATTCTACGACTTTCGGACCTTCACTTGTAATCATAAGACCGGCATACAGACAGCCTTTGTATTCATGGCCTTCCTGCCGCATGGCATTTACTACAGGTTCAAGAATTTCCGTCTGTACACGCTGCATGATTTCCGGTGTAACAACCGGTGCCGGTGCGTATGTGCCCATGCCGCCTGTGTTAGGACCTTTATCGCCGTCGAAAGCACGTTTATGGTCCTGCGACGGTATCATAGGTACAATCGTTTTTCCGTCAGTAAATGCCAGTACGGAAGCTTCTTCGCCTTCCATGAATTCTTCGACAACGACGCTGTTTCCGGCGGAGCCGAATGCTTTGTCACACATGATTTCATCTACGGCATCGAGTGCCTGAGAAAGTGTTTCCGCTACGATTACGCCTTTACCGGCTGCCAGCCCGTCCGCTTTGATTACAATCGGTGCGCCCTGTTCTGTTATATATTCTTTAGCTTTATCGGCTTCAGTGAATACTTCATATTTTGCCGTAGGAATGTTGTATTTTTTCATAATCGCTTTAGAAAACGACTTTGAACCTTCGAGCTGTGCAGCACTTTTTTGCGGGCCGAATGCCAAAATGCCGGCTTTCGCTATATCGTCGACAATACCGTTTGTTAGCGGAACTTCCGGACCGACAACGACCATACCGATGTTTTTTTCCTGTGCCAGTTTTACTAAAGCTGCGTTGTCTTCTACTGACCCCGGTATGCACTGCGCTATTTCTTCCATACCCGGATTGCCCGGTACGGCATATATTTTGTCTGCAATTTTACTCTGAGCCAATTTCCAAGCCAATGTATGTTCACGGCCGCCGCCGCCGATAACTAAAATATTCACGAAAAATCCTCCTTTAATTTTAAAGAAAAGAAAGCGCACTTAATTAGTGCGTATAGCAGATATAAGTGCGCCGATTTATTATTATTTATTTAACTGCTGAGCAAGATATGCCTGAATACAGTCATCATAATGAGCCGTATGGTCAAATGCTTCCTGCGCGAGCTGCATACGGAATTTACCGGTAGTGCAGCCGTCTTTAGCCACCATTTCAGCAATTTCATCATAATGAGCCGGATTTACTACAACCGTAACAAATTTGAAATTTTTAGCAGCAGCACGAATCATTGCAGGTCCGCCGATATCGATATTTTCCACAGCTTCAGCTAAAGTTACGTCCGGTTTGGCGATTGTTTCGCGGAACGGATATAAATTTACTACAACCAAATCAATCGGCTGAATGTGGAATTTCTGCATCTGTGCCTGATGACTCTGATTATCGCGTACTGCCAGAATTCCGCCGTGAATGTACGGATTTAAAGTTTTTACACGACCATCCATGATTTCCGGGAATTTTGTTACATCGCTGACATATGTTACAGGAATACCAGCATCAGCAATGGCGTGCATTGTTCCGCCGGTAGAGATGATTTCTACGCCGGCTTCATGCAGTCTGCGAGCAAATTCCACAATACCGGTTTTATCGGATACGCTTAATAAGGCTCTTTTTATAGGCATAATAAAGCCTCCTTTTATATTATTAATCATCAATCGTTACATGACGACCGTTTACGTGAATTTTTCCTGCTAAATACAATTCTATGACTTTCGGATAAATTATATGTTCCTGTTCTAGTACGCGTGCCGCCAGTGTTTCTTCCGTATCATCATCAAGCACCGGAACGGCTTTCTGCATGATAATCGGACCGCTGTCCATGCCTTCATCGACAAAATGCACCGTGCAGCCGGAAACTTTCACGCCGTAAGCCAGTACATCGCGGTGTGCGTGAGCTCCGCCGAATGACGGCAGAAGCGAAGGATGAATATTCATAATGCAGTTTTTGAATTCATTGACGAAGTACGGACTCAAAATACGCATAAAACCTGCCAAAATAACAAGCGTTACGCCGTGTTTTTTGAGCTCATCCACGAGTTTATGTTCAAATTCATCTCTGTCTGCACATTGTTTACGGTCAATGCAGATTGCCGGAATACCGGCTTTTTTAGCACGCTCAAGTGCCATTACATTCGGTTTATCCGTAAGCACTACGCCGATTTTAGCTTTAATCTGTCCCGCCGCTACGGCATCAATTATCGACTGTAAATCACTGCCGCGACCGGAAGCAAGAACGCCGAGTACAGCATTATTCATTAAAAACGCCGCCTTTTACTTCAACTGTCTGGTTACCTTCAACAACTTCGCCGATGATATAGGATTTTTCACCTTTAACGGCAAGGTCAGCCTGAATAGCTTTCGCATCCTGTGCCGATACGAGCAAAATCATGCCGATACCCATGTTGAATACGCGGTACATTTCATGCCAGTCGACATTGCCCCAGTTCTGCAGGAGTTTAAAGATTGCAGGCATTTCCCATGCGTCGGCGTCTACCGTTACGCCCGTGCCTTCCGGCAGAATACGGGAAATATTTTCATAGAAGCCGCCGCCCGTTACATGAACCATGCCGTGAATATCGTATTTTTCAATGAGAGGCAAGCATACGCGAGGATATAAGCGGGTCGGTGTCAAAAGTTCTTCGCCGAGTGTTTTATCGCCAAGTTCAGGGAATTTTTCACTGCCGTCAAAACCTTTTACATCAAAGCAGATTTTACGGACTAAAGAATAACCGTTGGAGTGAACGCCGCTGGACGGAATGCCGAGGAGTACATCGCCTGCTTTGATTTTGTCGCCGGTGATGATTTTAGCTTTATCAACTGCGCCGACTGCAAAACCGGCAATATCGTATTCGCCGTCCGCATAGAAACCGGCCATTTCAGCAGTTTCGCCGCCGATTAAGGCACAGCCGGATTCCTTGCAGGCATTTGCTACGCCTTTTACTACCGTTGCTACCTGCTCTGGTTTTAATTTGCCGACTGCCAGGTAATCCAGGAAAAACAACGGTTCCGCTCCCTGAACGAGAATATCGTTTACGCACATGGCAACTGCGTCCTGACCGATAGTATCATGTTTATCAAGCATGAAGGCGAGACGCAGTTTCGTGCCGACACCGTCTGTGCCGGATACGAGCACCGGTTCTTTATATTTACCGCTATTTAAAGCGAATAAACCGCCAAAGCCGCCTAAATCTCCCAAAACTTCCGGACGATACGTCGCTTTTACGCTGTCTTTTATCAGTTTCACGGAATAATTTCCTGCATCGATATCCACGCCGGAATCACGATAGGTAAGATTTGTCTGTTTATTTTCAGCCATTTTTGACCTCCGAAGTTTATTATTTACCGCGCTGTTCAAATACGTACTTATCAGCACCTGTTACAGTTTCTTTTGACATTTCAATAGGATATGCGTTATTAAAGCAAGCATAGCACATATCATCTGGATTTGCCGTAGTAAGTGAAGCCTTGAGTCCTTCGAGCGACAAGAAGTGTAATGAATCCGCTCCGATATATTCGCGGATTTCCTCTACTGATTTAGTTGCCGCAATCAGTTCTTTGCGTACGGAAGTATCAATACCGTAATAGCAAGGATAGCCGATTGGCGGAGAACTTACGCACATATGCACTTCTTTAGCGCCGGCTTTGCGCAGCATTTTTACGATTTTACCGCTTGTTGTGCCGCGCACAATGGAATCGTCCACCATGATTACTGATTTGCCTGCTACGGCTTCCCGAATTGCATTGAGTTTTAAACGTACAGCCGTGTCGCGTTTTTTCTGCGTCGGTTGAATAAAAGTATACTTC
>USIX01000059.1 GCA_900554895.1 uncultured Megamonas sp.
GCCCTTTAAGGCGGCGAGAGCGAGCACAATGAATAAGGAGTTTTCTAAGACATAAACACTTTTGTCTATGTTTTTAGTAGCAGGTAATTGCGTGGGCAGATATATATTAATGGGTATTTTGCTTATGACCGCTTTTTTTGCAGGTCCGTTTAATAGAGCATGGGCGGCGGAGCCGTTTGAGTCGCTGCCGGAAAATGAATTTCAGTGGGTGCAGGCGACAGCGCGTTCCAGTTATTATTTCAACAAACAGGCAATGACGTATGAAATAGGAGCGGACGGTTATGCTGATACGAATATATTACTGGTACCGACAGTGAAGCTGTATGATAATATGCAGATTGACGATATCATCATGAAACGCCAGTGGCGTAATTTAAGTACGTATCGTTTCAATGAACTGGTAGGTGCAGCGGAATATCTGCGAATTGATTTGCAGAAGAAAACAGTGGAATATACGGATTGTATTTATTTAGACCAGGGTTACAATTCGCTCTATGCTGAATATGAAAGACCAACTCAGAATATGACGACAATGAGTCCTAGAAATGTAGATTATAAATTTTATCAGGCTATATTGGAATATGAGCAGCAGCACAGAAAAGAACTGCTGGAAAAAATTGTCGACCAGGTAAAGCCGGAAGATTTAAAAGCTGCGGGAATAAAAGTAGATAAACATAAAGATAAGAATAAAGATAAAAAGGAAAGAAAGAGTAGAGGATAAGAGGTGTAGATTTTGTATTGTAGGAGTTGGAATAAAATCTGTCTGTTTATGGCAATGCTGTTTTGCTTCGTAGCATTTACAAATGTAGCTTTCGCTAAAAAAGATGATGAAAAGAAAGTAATTTTGTACGTGCCTCAGGACGACAGACCGATATCGTCAGACCAGACGGCTGATGTAATACGTTCGCTCGGTTATACGGTGGAGATGCCGCCGAAAGATTTATTGGGTGACAGAAACAGAAACGGCAGACCGGAAGAGCTTAACCGCTGGCTGGTGGAAAACGGCGGTGAAAACAAAGTTGCAGTCATATCGTCGGATGCCCTTACGTACGGAAGTCTGGTAACGTCACGCAAACACCATATTCCGAAGGATATGCTGCTCAGACGCGTAAAAAATATCGGCAGACTGCATGAAATTCATCCGGAGATGCCGGTATACGTATTTTCATCCGTAATGCGCACACCGCGTGACGGAGCGTCTTCAGGAACGGAAGAGCCGGAATATTATGTGGAGTACGGTAAAACGATAGCGACGTATACGAAGATAGATAATGCCGATACATCGGGACTTGATGAAAGTTATCAGGTGGCACTGCGTGAAGGCGTACCGGAAGCCGCATTGAACGACTGGTTCGGTCGCCGCAAGACGAATTTGCAGGTAAATGCCAGTCTGATTAATCTGGTGAAAAACGGTAATATCGAATACATGGCAATAGGCAGAGACGATAACGCCAAATTTTCCCTGACGCAAAGTGAAGGCGACAAATTGGAAAACTACGCCAGAAGCCTCGGTCTTGATAAAAACAAATTCGATACACTGACCGGTCTGGATGAAGTGGGTCTGCTCGTTTTGACAAGAGTAGTAAATAAATTGGATAAATATCATCCGTATGTTTACGTAAAGTATGCGCCGGGCTTCGGCGGAGCGACAGTGCCGAGTTATTCGGGCGAGCCGATAGACAAAACGATTGAAGACCAGATAACGGCAATCGGAGCTACAAAAACGTATGATTTGAAAAAAGCCAATCTCGTATTAATGGTGAATACGAACCGCAGCGGCTGGACGTACGATGCCAATACTCCGGTAAATACACTGCAACTTCGCTACAATACGCTTGATTTTGTAAATGATATTCAGAAAATGGTGGATGGTGGTTATCATGTATCCATCGGCGATATTGCTTTTGCCAACGGTGCAGATAATGCGTTGATGAATTTGCTGCAGAAAAGAAATCTGCTGGACAGACTTTATGGCTACGCCGGATGGAATACAGCGACGAACAGTACGGGTTTTGCACTCAGCATGGGAGTAATCGGAAACAGGATAAGTGAAGAAAATCGTGATAGACTGCTTTTAACGCGTTATCTTGATGACTGGGTTTATCAGGCAAATATAAGGCAGAATATAAATTCCTATATTAATCTTTTGCCGGGCAAGGGTGATTATCTTACTATTGGGGACAGTAAACTGCCGCATGCGGAAGAATACGGAACAAAGCTCATGCGTGATTTTGCCGAGGATAATCTGAGTTTGTTTGCCAAAGCAATAGATGTTTCCATAACAATGCCGTGGGACCGTATCTTTGAAGCGAATATTAATCTGGAACGCGGCAAATATGACGATACGGTACTGAAAAAATATTTAAAAGGATATTAAAAATAAGCCTGCTTTTCGGCAGGCTTTAAATTTATTTAATGAAAATTTGAGGTGAATGTAATGAGTTTATTAAAAAGAATGGCGGCTGTATGCTTAGCGGTATTGTGTACGTTTTGTATGGCGGAAAATACGGCATGGGCGCATTTGAATAAAACGATTTTATTCGTGCCCCACGATAACAGACCGATTTCTTTCAAGCAGACGGCGGACAATATTCGTGATTTGGGTTATGAAGTGCTTACGCCGCCGCAGGAACTTCTAGGTAACAGGGAAAAGCCGCAGGGCAATCCCGACAAGCTGGCTGAATGGGTGATAGATAATGCAAAAAAAGCGGACTCGGCAGTAATATCCGCCGACTCTATGGTCTATGGCAGTCTGGTTGCTTCGCGCAAGCATAATTTATCTGTAGAAACAGCACAGCAGAGAGTGAATAATTTTTCCCGTATTCATGAAGCTAATTCCAATTTAAAATTATACGTATTTGCTTCCATCATGCGCACCCCGCAGACGAGCGAAGCTTCCGGCAGCGAGGATGCCAGCTATTATGCGCAATACGGTACGGATATCGCCCGCTATACGGCTCTCTCGGATAAAAGAGAACAGGACGGTCTTAATCGTTCCGAACGCAGACAGATGAAGGCATATGAAGAAAATATTCCGAAGGAAGCATTGGCAGACTGGCTGGGTCGCAGACGGGCAAATCTTGAAACGAATAAAGCATTGATAAATTTAGTGAAAAAAGGCGATATAACGTATCTGGCACTCGGCTGTGATGACAATGCCAAATATTCGCAGACAAATATGGAAAGAAGAGAGCTCGACTCTTACGGCAAATCTCTGGGCAGTCACAGATATCAGTCAGTAGCCGGTATTGATGAAATAGGATTTGTGCTTCTGACTCGTTGCGTGAATAATTTACAAGGTGATATTCCGTTTGTGAGCACGCACTATGCTGCCGGAACGGGAGAAAACACAATACCGGCGTATTCCAATGAACCGATAAAGGACTCCATTAAGACACATATAAAAATGGCGGGAGGACTGCCGGTTACGAGTGATAAACGAGCTGAACTGGTATTTATGGTCAATACGAATTTTGATGGAACGACAGGTGCGGCAAATGATTTGAACAATACGTATACGCCGAATGAAAATGTCATCGGTTTTGTGCAGAATGTGAAAAAGGCTGTAAATGAAGGTAAAAAAGTCGGTATCGGCGATATAACTTTCGGCAACGGTTCGGATAATTCTCTGATGTTTGGTCTGTACAATGAAAAACTGCTCGATAAAATAAGTGCATATTCCGGCTGGAATACACCGACAAACAGCACAGGTTACGCTCTTGCCATGGGAATGTGCGCCAATTACACGGACAGAGAAGGTATTTTGAAAATGCTGGAAGTCCGCTATCTTGACGACTGGCTGTATCAGGCGAATATTCGCCAGACTGTGGCAAACAGACTGAACTCCATGCCGGGTGAAGGTGACTACGGCGACACGAAAACGCGTACAGTACCGGCACAGGAACTTGCTACAAAACTTCTGCGCGAGAAAATCGCTCAGTACAATCTGGCGGATTTTGCCGGTCAGTCCTATGTGAAAGACGCTGAAATAAAATTCCCGTGGGAAAGAATGTTTGAAGCAGATATAGTATTTCCTGAAAATGAAGAGAAAACAAAATAGAAAATATGAAAACCTCAGAGCAGAAGTTCTGAGGTTTTTTCGGCATAAAAAATTATACTTGCAAATATCGGCGGCAAAATTCATACTAGATATTAAAATCAGTTATGCAGAGGAATATATTATGAATGAAAAAGGAAAACGGGAAAATGCGAAAAAATTTGCTGAATATTGGAAGGACAGAGGTTATGAAAAGGGCGACAGTCAGCCGTTCTGGCTGTCGCTGCTGCGGGATATTCTGGGAGTGGAGGAGCCGGAGAAATTTATAAAGTTCGAGGATAAGGTAATGCTTGACCATACGAGTTTTATTGACGCCGTTATTCCGAGCACCCATGTGATGATTGAGCAGAAAGAACTGAATAAGGATTTGCGCAAGGCTATCCGCCAGTCGGACGGAAGTTTACTTACTCCGTTTCAGCAGGCAAAACGCTATTCGGCAAATATGCCGTATTCACAGCGACCGCGCTATATTATCACCTGCAATTTTTCCTCATTTCTCATCTACGATATGGAAAAACCGCAGGGAGAACCGGAAGAAATTCTGCTAGAAAATCTGCCGACGGAATATTACCGTTTAAATTTTCTCATCAATCAAAAAGACCAGCATCTGCAAAAAGAATTGGAAATTTCCGTACAGGCGGGAACTTTAGTCAGCAAATTGTACAATGCGCTTTTAAAACAATATATCAATCCGCAAAACGAGCAGTCGCTCAAAAGCCTGAATATCCTGTGCGTCCGTCTTGTTTTTTGCCTGTATGCCGAAGATGCGGAAATATTCGGCGCACGTTCCATGTTTCATGATTATCTGGCGCAGTTTCCGACAAAAAATATGCGACAGGCGATTATCGACTTATTCAAAGTGCTGGATACCGAGCAGGAAAAACGCGACCCGTACATGAATGAGGATTTAAACGCCTTTCCGTATGTGAACGGCGGTCTTTTCTCCGAAGAAAATATTGAAATACCGCAGTTCACTGACGAAATCCGCAATTTACTGCTGACAGAATGTAGTGAACAGTTCGATTGGAGCGAAATCAGCCCGACCATATTCGGCGCGCTGTTTGAAAGTACCTTAAATCCGCAGACGCGCCGCAGCGGCGGTATGCACTATACATCTATTGAAAATATTCATAAAGTAATTGACCCGCTCTTTCTGGATAGTTTGAAGGCAGAACTTAGCGCAATCAAAGAAATGAAAAAAGGCAAAAAGCGCAATACTGCGTTGAAAAATTTTCAGCAGAAATTATCCGAGCTCATTTTTCTCGACCCTGCCTGCGGTTCGGGAAATTTCCTGACGGAAACGTATCTGTCTTTGCGCCGATTGGAAAATGAAGTTTTGGCGCAACTTTTAAAAACGGCGGAAAGCGGCGCAACGCTTGCCGGTTTAATCACGGATATGCACGCCTACGATTTAATCAAAGTTTCCATAAGTCAGTTTTACGGTATAGAAATAAACGACTTTGCCGTAACGGTGGCAAAAGCCGCTCTCTGGATTGCCGAAAGTCAGATGATGAAGGAAACGGAAAATATCGTAAATCTCAGTCTTGATTTTCTGCCGCTTAAGACGAACGCCTATATTGTAGAAGGAAATGCACTGCGCCTTGATTGGAATGAAATCGTACCAAAAGATAAACTGAATTATATAATGGGCAATCCTCCTTTTGTAGGTGCTCGATTGATGAATGAACAGCAAAAAGAAGATGTTAGTATTATTTTCAAAAATTGGAAAGGCATTGGCAATTTGGATTATGTAAGTTGCTGGTATAAAAAGTCTTCCGATTTCATGTTTAATACAAATATCCGCAATGCGTTAGTTTCTACTAATTCGATATCGCAAGGCGAAGCCGTTTCCATACTTTGGAAACCGTTATTTGAGCAGGGTGTTCATATAGATTTTGCCTATAAATCATTTATTTGGGATAATGAGGCAAGTGCTAAAGCTCGTGTACATTGTGTAATCGTTGGATTTAGCTATATAGTTAATTCTCAGCCGAAAAAATTATATTCCGATAACAGATTTCAGATAGCTGATAATATTAATGCTTATTTATTAAACGCTTCTAATATTTTCATAAATAATAGAAAAAAAGTTCTTTGTAATGTTCCTGAAATGGTTTTCGGTAATATGCCTAATGATGGTGGATATTTAAGTAATTATTCAATAGAACAAAAAAATGAAATTATAAATAAATATCCTAAAGCTGAGCCGTTGTTTAGAAAATTTGTTGGTGCAGTAGAATTTTTACACAATAAAGACAGATTTTGTATTTGGTTAAAAAATATTCCACCGCAAAATTTTCGTTCTATTCCTCCTATTATGAAGGCAATAGAAAATGTGAGAATGTTACGCGAAAATAGTAAGCGTGCTGCTACAAAAAAATTAGCTTTAACACCTTATTTATTCGGAGAAATTCGTCAATTAAATACCAATTCTTCAAGTAAATATATAGCTGTTCCTAAAACTTCTTCTGAAAATAGAAAATATATTCCTATTGGATTTTTACCAGCGAATATTATTGCTAGTGATTTATTGTTTATTATATCCAATGGTTCACTTTATCATTTTGGAATTATAACTTCTAATGTTCATATGGCTTGGATGCGTACCGTTTGCGGACGATTAAAAAGTGATTACCGTTATTCAAATACTATTGTTTATAATAATTTTCCGTGGTGCAGTCCTACACCGCAGCAGAAGAAAAAAATCGAGCAGACGGCACAGGCGATTTTAGATGCACGAGCACTTTATCCCGACGCTTCACTTGCCGATTTGTATGATGAACTGACCATGCCGAGAGAGCTGCGCCGTGCTCATCAGGAAAACGACAAAGCTGTAATGACTGCCTACGGTTTTAGACTGGCGTAGAATGACGGAGAGCGACTGTGTAGCCGAGCTTATGAAAATGTATCAAAAATTGACGACGGATGAAAAAAAGAGAAAACGATAAGTTTTTGCTTTTTTCACAGTATTGATGTATAATACAAATAAAAGAAGAGATAACTGATGTGTGGTGCGTCAGCCCTCTTTTTAAAAATCAGTTAAAAAATGGAAAAAGGGGCTGACGTTTGTACGTTAGCTCTTATTTCTTATATAAGTAAGAAATGAAAGTATAAGCATTAGAATATTAATGATTAGCATCAATAATTCATAATAACTCATAAAATCACCTCCTTCTTAATAAAGAAGGGGCTAACTCATCAGAATATCTCTCCGTTTGATTATTATAACATAAATGCAGTAACAGCTGTTGATAAATTCAATGGCTGTTTTTTTATTTGCATAATATGGTACAATATGAGAATATGGCTGAATATTTTTTTGATGGTGAAAGGATTGTTATATGTTTTTTTATAGAATTTGGACATTTGTTTCTTCAAGGAAAAAAGATTTACTGACACTGTTTACGGCTCTTTTCAATCGTGATACGCCGCGGGCGATTAGAACGATGATAATTGCTGCTTTTCTGTATTTAATCAGTCCGGTGGATTTTCTGCCGGATGTAATTCCGGGATTGGGGCTTATAGATGATGCAGTGCTTGTACCGGGGCTTTTATATGCGGCAATGCAGTTTCTGCCGCCGCAGGTACGGGCGGTGAGTGAAAAACGGGCTGATTATCTTGCACCGAAGCTGCCGTATATATTGGGTTTTGCGGGAATTTTGCTGATAGCGTGGACGTTGTTCGTGCTTACGGCGATTTACAATTTTATATTTAATTAATAATTATTGGAGGAGAAAATGCGTTTATATATTGCGGAAAAACCGAGCATGGGAGCGGAAATCGCCAAGTGTCTTACAGGACCCGTACAGCGAAAGGACGGCTATTTGATAACGAAAGACGGAATTGTTACATGGGCATTCGGTCATATTTTGCGTCAGGCGGAACCGGATGAGTACAATTCCAGATATAAAAAATGGAATGAAGCTGATTTGCCGATTATTCCGGCGCAGTGGAAGATGATTGTCGATAAGTCGTGTCAGAAACAGTTTGCCATAATTAAAAGTCTTATTGATAAAGCTGATGAAATTGTCCATGCAGGCGACCCGGACAGGGAAGGGCAGCTTTTAATCGATGAAGTGCTTGACTATCTGCACTGTAAAAAGCCGGTAAAGCGCATATTGTTAAATGCTCTCGATGAAGAAAGTATAAAAAAAGCGAATGCGCAGCTTCGTGAAAATACGGAGTTTCTCAATTTGAAAAAATCGGCACTGGCAAGAGCTAGAGCTGACTGGCTTATTGGTATGAATTTATCAAGGGCGTATACGCTTGCCGCACGCCGTGCCGGCAAAAAGGAGGTGCTGGCAATAGGGCGTGTGAAAACGCCTACGCTGGCACTGGTGGTAAGGCGTGAAAGAGAATTGCAGAATTTCAAGCCGGTTGACTATTTTGTAATAAAAGCACTGTTTGCTCATAAAAACGGTGAATTTATGGCTGTATGGAAACCGCAGGATACGCAAAAGGGACTGGACAGCGAAAACAGGCTGCTTGATGAAAATATAGCGAAAGCTTTAATGGCGAAATTCGATGAGCGGACGGAGCAGGGCAGGATAAGCGCATATCAGAAAGCACAAAAAAAAGAAGCGCAAAGACTGCCGTTTTCACTTTCAACTTTGCAGGTGCTTGCCGGACGGCGTTTCGGTTACGACCCGCAGCTTGTTTTGGATACGGCGCAGAAATTATATGAAAAGAAATTGACGACGTATCCCCGCTCTGACTGTGAGTATCTGCCGCAAAGTCAGTACGGAGATGCAAAAGTTATTTTGCGCAATATGCTTAGTTGGGGTGAAGAACAGCTGGGAGAATGGGCGCATAAAGCCGATGCCAAAATAAAATCACGTGCATGGAATGATAAAAAAATCACAGCGCATCATGCGATTATTCCAACGAAGGTAAAAGTAAATCTAAGTACGCTTTCACCGATGGAGCGCAATATTTATTTTCTGATAGCACAAGCATATATAGCGCAGTTTTATCCGGTGCATGTTTATGACCAGACGAAAATTACGGTTGAATACATGCAGGAGATTTTTACGGCGAGCGGACGCACTGTAAAACAGCCCGGCTGGAAAGAATTGTATATGCAGAGCAATAATAAAAATAATAAAACCAAAGACAGCGACAGTGAAACCGGTAGTGAAAAGGAAGAGGAAAACAGTTCACTGCCGATTATGAAAAAAAACGACTGTGTCGATTATGCAGAAGGCAGATATGAAAAAAAATCAACAAAACCGCCGACCCGCTTCACGAGTGCAACACTGCTTGCCGGCATGAAGGAAATTCATAAATACGTAAAAGATACTGAGGTAAAAAAGAAACTGAAGGATATTTACGGTATCGGTACGGAAGCAACACGTGCTTCGATTATCGAGGATTTAATCAAGCGCGGTTTTTTGCAGACGGAAGGCAAGAAAAAATATCTTATACCGACACAAACGGCTTATATGCTGATTGACGCACTGCCGGACGAGATGACATATCCCGATTCTACCGCTGTATGGGAGGATTATCTGCATTCTCTGTCAGAGGGTGATGGCAGTGTGGAGGAATTTTTGCAAATGCAGGCGAAATTCACGCGCGATTTATGTATAAAAGCTAACAAAACGGTGCTTGCCGGTGAAGATGAATATAAATGTCCGCGTTGCGGACGCGGTATCATGGTAAAACGCAACGGTAAAAACGGTGCTTTTTGGGGCTGTTCCAATTTTCCCGTTTGCCGCATGACCTGTAATGATATTGAAGGAAAACCGGATTTAAAAGTAAAACAGGCAGTGTATAAAAATGATTTTCTGCCGAATTATAATATGGATTATGCAAATGAAAACGAAGCGATAACAAACAGCGGTATCGTTTCCGCATGGGATTTGGTGCTGAAGAGTAAACAAAATTATGCAAGCGCCAAACCGAAGCTTTCCGCTGTGCCGCTGGAAAAACAGGTTAAACAGCAGGCACAAAGCAAATATCTGTGTCCGCGGTGCAAAGACGGCAACTTGCGGCGTATTCACGGCAGAAACGGGTGGTTCTGGGCATGCTCCAATTATCCTCACTGTACGGCGACTTATGATGATAATAACGGTATGCCGGTACTGTAAATTTTTCGTAAGGGCAGTGTAAACAATACTGTTTTAATGTTGGCAGCACAGGGTTTTTTCTCTCTTGTAGGTAATGGGATGATTTATCCTATTGGATTGACAACACTGCAATTATTTGAGAAAATAATAAATAATAAACCGTGAATGACACGGAATACTGTAAAAAAATATAGGAGTGAATTTTTAGACTTGGAGCTAATTGAAGTTCTGCTTAAATTAATTTTGGTTGTTTTCTTGGTGTTTATGAATGGCTTTTTCGTGGCGGCAGAGTTTGCTTTGGTAAAAATCCGCGCATCCCGTTTGGAAACTTTGGTGCAGGATGGCAATACGCGCGCTAAATACGCGAAAAAACTTACTGACCATTTAGATGCGTCGCTTTCCGTTACACAGCTCGGTATCACATTGGCTTCGCTCGGTCTGGGCTGGGTCGGCGAACCGGCGGTGGCCGCTCTTTTAGTGCCTGTTATGGGCTTTTTCGGTTTTGGCGAAGAAATGGCTCATTCCGTTGCGCTTGTTGTAGGTTTTTCGATTATTACGGCAATGCACATCGTACTGGGTGAACTGGCGCCGAAATCCATGGCTATTCAGAAAGCGGAAACTGTTGCGCTCAATATTTCCATACCGATGATTATTTTTCACCGCTTGATGTGGCCGGCTGTATGGCTTTTAAACCACGTAGCCAACTGGGTGATTATTCATTTGGGCTTTGAAGTAGCAAGTGAAGGCGAAGAAGCGCACAGTGAAGAGGAAATTCGTCTGCTTATGGAAGAAAGTCATAAACACGGTTATATTGACAAGACGGAACTTACCTTTGTCGATAATGTGTTTGATTTATCCAATTTGACCGTAAGGGAAATCATGATACCGCGTACGGACATGATTTGTCTGTATTTAGAGGATTCTTTTGATGAAAATGTGAAAAAAGCACTGGATGAACAGATGACACGTTATCCTGTCTGCATTGAGGATAAGGACAATATCATCGGTTTTCTGCATATAAAGGATTTGCTCAGCTCGCTTTACACGAAAAAGAAAACGGATATCAGACCGCTGGTACGTGAAGTAACTGTCGTGCCTGAATCCATGCCGGTAAGGAATTTGCTGAAGCTAATGCAGGGAAAACGTTTACAGCTGGCTATTGTCGTTGATGAGTACGGCGGTACAGCCGGTATGGTAACGCTTGAAGATATTATGGAAGAAATTGTCGGCGAAATACAGGACGAATTTGATGAAGAACGTCCGATTGTAGAAAAAAGAACAGATAAACTTTATTCAGTTGATGCAAAAATGTTGTTGGATGATTTAAATGAAATGTTCGGTACCAATATTGAAGAGGAAAATATTGATACAATCGGCGGCTGGCTGTCGACTCAGGTGGATACACCGCCGCGTGTGGGACAGAAAGCGGCATTCGGTGATGATGAATTCTTTGTCGAAGAAGTGGACAGAGTACGTATCACGCGTGTATTGGTGAAAATAAATCATTCATTGATAAATGCAGAACTTAATGAATAAATATAGCTTTTATCTTTTTTTAGAGTTAAAATAGAGATATGAGAGTGAAGATGAGAGTTTATTTACCTAAAGTGCCGTAAAATCCCGTGCCTCGGCGCTGGGATATAAGGTGCGTCCGACGAATTTGCGTAAGCAAATTGAAGCCGGATTTATGGGCAGGGCGTTGTCCATTGCGGAGAGAACTTGTAAGATAGCAGGTTCGTTGGTATCCTAAAATTCCCTGGCTTTAGCTATGGGAAGTATGTCAAAGTTCATAATGCAGAATAGATATACGTATGCATTATAGTATATATCAAAGAAGAAAAGGGGTAATTTGATATGTTAAAATCTATTGCAATCATGA
>USIX01000060.1 GCA_900554895.1 uncultured Megamonas sp.
AACAGATGCTATCCTGCACGTACTCCGTTGTTTTGACGATGAAAATGTAACTCATACCTATATTATAATGTTTATTTCTATTATAATATAGAAAACTTCTATCACAAAATTGTTTTGCAACATGATGGTTATATTATCAGCGTTTAATACAGTTTTTGCGGCGAACAGCGACTGAAAAGCCCCAGCATTTTTCTAAGAGAAGTACAGTATATATTGAACTGGAAATAATTTATGCGTTGGGTTGCATTATTGGCGAACTGAAACTTTACAAAAATCTGGTTAATTATCAGAATGAATTGGAAAAAGTACGATTTAATTTTGATATGAACGGTGAGAGATTAAAAGATATTTTAAGTAGTAAATGGGAAAATCCTTCCAGTAAGTATAGTAATAGGCGATAAAATATGTTATACGTGGAAAATCTCAGTTATGAAGTGAGATTACTGATAAATGGGACGGAAAACAGTCTGAGATTTTTTATGCCATATGTCAAAAACGCTAACAAAATTAAACAGGTTGAAATATATGGAGTATTTAAAGACTGCACGGGAAGTTATCAACAAATTTGAAAATCTAGTGAAAAACAGCCCGCAATTTAAGAAAGTTTTAAACAGGAACTGCAAAATGACCCGGAATATGCACAAGCTTTGCAGGAAGCGGGGTTGGATATGAGCATATTCAATTAAAATATTAAAATAAAAAGGATATATTACATTTGCCAAAGAATTATAATGAGTAATGAATTTTACAGTGAAAAAGGAGAGTTTGTATGAATCCAATAGTAAGAGGAATATTACTCATTTTATTCGGTATAGCAATAGCTTTTTCGTTTATGTCGTTTTTCTCGGCAAAAGATACTCCGACGGAAGAAAAAGCAACTTCTGCTGTGAGCAGCGAATTGTTTGCTGAAAACTTTAATGAAGTATCTTTTATGACAGTTACAGAAGAAAAAGCAGTATAATGATTGGCGGTGTTTTATATAACACCGCTTTTTATTTAAAGCTGATAGTATTATTTTCACATACAAGACCGGACGGCAGGGATTGTTTCAGTATATTCGGCAGCCGGCAGGGGAAGATTTATGCTGGCGAAAATATAGCAGCCGGTTCCGCTACGCCGGAAGCGGTAGTCAACCAATGGATGAATTCTCCGGGACATCGTGAGAATATTTTGAATGGTAATTATCGTTATCTGGGTGTAGGTTATGTTTATGATGGAAATAGTGAATATACACATTACTGGGTTCAGTTGTTTGCAGGTTAATTTAATCCGGACGGCGAATATAAATTATTTACTGAATGGAATATTGATGAAGGGAGTTTTCAATATGTTGAAGGACAAAATAAAAAAATCTATCGGCATTTTAACAATGGCCTGTTTTTTGGCAACACCTGTAAGTTGTGTTGTCAGTATGAGTACAACGGAAGCTGCTCCGCCACCACCGCCAAGGCACAGAGTAGCACCACCGCCTCCTCCGCAACATAAAGCACCGGACTGGAGAAAGGCACCGCCTCCTCCGCATCACAAAGTAAAACCTGCGCCTCATCATAAAATGAAACCGATACCAAAAAGACCTGCACCACCGCCGCCACCTCCAAGACATAGATAAGAAAAAACCTCTGACAGATTTGTCAGAGGTTTTTGTTGTATAAATTATAAGCCTGCCTGTATACGCAGTGTTGCAGCTTTATCAGTATGTTCCCAAGGAAGGTCGACATCTGTACGGCCGAAATGTCCGTATGCTGCTGTTTGAGCATAAATCGGACGGCGCAAATCAAGCTCTTTGATGATACCCGCCGGACGAAGATCAAAGTTATCCACTACAAGTTTTGTAATGGCGTCTTCGCTGATTTTGCCCGTGCCGAAGGTATTAATGCTGATAGATACAGGTCTTGCTACACCAATGGCATAAGCAAGCTGAATTTCACATTTATCGGCAAGCCCTGCTGCTACGATATTTTTGGCTACATAGCGGGCTGCATAGGCTGCGGAACGGTCAACTTTCGTCGGGTCTTTGCCGGAGAACGCGCCGCCGCCGTGGCGAGCCATACCACCGTAAGTGTCGACGATAATTTTGCGGCCTGTAAGACCGGTGTCGCCCTGTGGTCCGCCGATGACGAATTTACCGGTAGGGTTGATGAAATATTTTGTATCGTCCGTTAAAAATTCAGCCGGAACAACCGGTTTAATTACTTTTTCAATGATATCACGTTTAATTTGTTCTAAAGTAACATCCGGGTCATGTTGAGTGGAGATAACGATAGTATCGACTGCAACAGGTTTGCCGTTTTCATAAGCGATTGTAACCTGTGTTTTTCCGTCTGGACGGAGATAGGAAAGTTCACCGCTTTTTCTTACTTCCGTCAGACGTCTTGCAAGTTTATGGGCAAGAGCGATAGGAAGTGGCATATATTCCGGAGTTTCATTTGTAGCATATCCGAACATCATGCCCTGGTCGCCTGCACCGAGGTCGTCTTCATCAGCCTGTCCTTCTTTGGCTTCTAAAGATTTATCTACACCCATGGCAATGTCGGGGGACTGTTCGTCAATGGAGATGGAAATACCGCAAGTATCGCAATCAAGACCGAATTTTGCTCTTGTGTAACCGATTTTGCGGATTGTTTCGCGTACAATGGAAGGAATATCAACGTAGCAAGTTGTGGATATTTCGCCAGCAATATGAATTTGACCTGTCATAGCGAAGGTTTCACAAGCTACGCGTCCGTTCGGGTCTTTAGCTAAGATAGCATCAAGGATGCTGTCGGAAATCTGGTCTGCCACTTTGTCAGGATGACCTTCGGTAACAGATTCAGAAGTGAATAATATTCTGTTAGTCATTTATGAGCCTCCAAAATTGCATTTTATACAATTAAAAAATAACATAAAAAAAACTCCCTTAATGAGAGCGTATATATTCTCTCATCTTCTAAGTTTAAACTTAAAGGATTTGGCACCGTTTTGATGAATTATCAATGGTTGCCGCAATGTCATCGGGCCAGTCCCTCAATTGCTCTTGATGAGTTATCTATTTAATTGCTATTCATTATCATAATGAAAAAAACACAGTTTGTCAACCTTTTTATTTTTATGGTTATTTACAATATTTATTGTTAAAATAAACGATAGATATACACCAATTAGTTTCTTAATAAAGATGTATTTATAAAAAAGGATAGACATAAATTTGTCTATCCCTTGTTGTAATTATTAATAAGAATTATGTTTAATTTAATCGTCGCCGCCGAACATGGCAAGTATCATCTGAATAAGTCTCAAGATTTCGGTGTAGAGCCATACAAGTGTTAATAATAATCCGAATGCGCAAAAATACTCCATGTATTTAATAGGTTGTATCTATAATGTTTAATATGTTAATAAACGTTGATTTGCCTAGCTATTACAAGTTTTATACACGGACTGTAAAACATTAAAAATACTGATTTAAATTTAATATGGGCACACAGCAGGGCACATAAAAGAACATTTATAATAATTGCATATAATCTGTTACGCCACGAGATATAGCACGAGCGATATCATCTTTGTTTTCAATTAACTTTTTAGCATCTTCCATATTACTTATAAAGGCTGTTTCCACCAATACGGCGGGCATAGCAGTGTGTTTTAAAACTTTTAAGCTGGGATATTCTTTCACGCCGCGGTTAACTGTATGAATGGAATTTACAATCTGATTTTGAATGCAGGTAGCTAATTTATGGGCCTGTGTATTAAAACTGAATACCTCTATTTCAGTTCCTTTGGCTTCCGGATTGGCGAACGAATTGCAATGAATGCTGATAAACAAATCTGCACCCCAATTATTTGCAAGGTCACATACTGCTATTGGTCTGTCGTTATAATCTGTATCATTGCAGAGATTATCAGATTGCAGGCTTTTTGTTTCTATGCCTACATTATTAAGATATTTTTCTACTAATGCACCGATTACATAAACAATGTCACATTCACGAATGCCTAAAATATCATTTGGTGCGCCAGAGTCATATTTTCTATCGTGTCCCGGATTAATAAAAACTTTCATTTAAAAATTACTTCCTTTCTTTTTTCTGTTGTGTTAATTGCGCAAGATTTTCTTTCAATTTTGTCGGTATGGGTAGTCCGCAGTTAGCAGCATTTTCCAGAATACTGAGACCTTCAGAACCTATGAAAAAGAGCAGAACAATGCTTTTTGTCATTGTCTGCCCTATTTCAAGGTCTATTCTGTAAGCAAGTGCTATTAAAGACAGAATCACTATTTTTTTGAAAATACCGTATACGCATTTATTACTGTCAAGTTTCATTTGTGTATTAATAAATGCAGCACTGATACCAGTCAGATAATCCAATACCATTAATATAAGTAGTGTTTCAAGACTTGATGACCAACCGCCAATCAAATGTTCAAAAATAGTACCCAATGCTATTGAGCAACCTCCTATTATCGTTTCCGATTTTGTCGGTATTAGCGAATTAATAAAATTAAAAATTTCATTATACATGATGTCTCCTTTAACTTCCGGCATAAACGCCTAATGTACCCGTTGCAGACTGACTGTTTATACTATCGCTTCCTTCAAGTTTAATAGTAAGCGTACCGGTGATACTTGAACAGTTGAATATCGGTCTTATCTTGCTGTTTGCTGTTACATTTAATATACAGCTTGTACTACCGGAAGATAAATCAAGTTCAGTAAATGTTTCACTTTCTGTCCACGGGTCATCATTAGATACATAACCAACTTCAACTATGCCTGATGTCGCCGTTGCTGTGATTTTTATTTTCGTCATATTGGCAGGAATAGTATATTGATTGCTATCTATCCAAGCCGATGCCTGTGTTGATGTTACCGTTTCACTGAAAAATGTTTCGTCTGTATCCCCGCCTGGTTCCGGGTCGGTTGTTCCTCCACCACCTGTATTGTCAAGGTCTGTAATATCTGCTTTAACGTGAGTATGGGCAGATGGAGGGAATGTTGATGGTTTACCTGCTATATTGTCCCATGTGATATTTGTAACAGCACCGCCTTCGCCTACGGTGAACGCAAGTTTATCTGCGGTAATTGTACTATCTGCAATATTGGCATTTGTTACATTTTTACTGCCTAAAAGTTTGGCACGGACAGCACTGTCAAGTTTATTTTCAGTGATAGAACCGTCCATAATAGTGGTACTGCCGCCGGAAGAACTGCCGCCTGAGCCTGTAGTATTTCCTTCAATTATTGTTGGAGCTGGATTTCCTGTATGACAAAAATAACCATTAGTAGGACTTATAAATCGGTATAGTTCAACATTATTTATACGAATAGTCCATGTTCCCTTATCTCCATATTTTGTTGGGATATCTGTACCACCATCCCAGAAAGCAAATACATCTCCGCCTACTGTCATATTGGTGGAAATGTTTTCAATAACTGTCTGATGAGGAAGTTCCAATCTACCGTCAAAGACACATTCATAGTTCGAACCGTTGGCTGAATCTATATCACCTTTGTAAAACTGTGTTTGTGCGCTCCACTGCTTTGTTGCCTCAGTAGTCGTATTTTGCCAGATTATATCACCGTCTACGCATCGTCCGTTACCCGGTACAGGAATAGAACCGCTTGTCGTACCGTCCTGGTCAACAAGCTGATAAACCTGCAATATGTTGCTGTTATCATAGCTTAAACAATACGCTCCCTGCGCCCACCATGTAACAGCCGCCCAGTCTTTACCAATAAATTCAAGAACAGCCGTACCTTCATTAAATTCCTGTAGCCAAGGGGTATTAAGCGGCGGAGGTTCATTTAAAGTACCTGCGGATTTTACTTTGTAAAGCCTATGGTCGGCATATAATATATCTCCTTCATTGACCGTCATATTCGGTGTGAAGTTTTTTGTGAT
Organism: uncultured Megamonas sp.; assembly: GCA_900554895.1. Lineage (GTDB taxonomy): Bacteria > Bacillota > Negativicutes > Selenomonadales > Selenomonadaceae > Megamonas > Megamonas gallistercoris. Next base: position 5,881 of record USIX01000060.1, read on the forward strand.
AAAACTTGAAGCCGGACTTACATATTGCCACCAGCAGGCATCTAAGTTTTTCGGATATACATCTTCACCTTCTATAACTTTGCCGGAAGTATGCACAGGTCGCCAGCCGTTGGATTTACCGGCTGTTGTACATTCATAACAGTAAACGGGCAGCCAGCTAGAACTTTCCGTAAAACAATAATCTCCTACTGAATAGCTGCGGCTTGCCTCCCAGCGGCTTCTGTCTACATATTTAATCGTTGCCGTGCCAAGCGTGAATGTAGCTCCTGTTGTATTTGTTGGAGTATTTTCTGTTGTTGGTGTCGGCAATGTACCACCTGTTACAACTTGAAAATATTTAAAATTATAAAATGAAGTCTTGCCTTCACTATCAACAAATTTTTCATACGTTCGCACAAACTGTCCCGGAACAACTGTAAGGCGTGACGCATCGCCATTGTCCACCCAATCCACGCCACGTCCTAAATATTTCCAGACAAGTGTTCCTGTATCATCATTGCCGCCGTCCCTGCTGTAACCTGTTAAAACAGTTGGAGCTTTTGTACTTGTTTTGCAGTTTCTTGTTCCTGCAATCATAAAATAAACAAGATACGTATTGGGGTCATAACTGTGAAAATAACAATCTTTTATGACGACTTCAGGAAATTTGTAATGGTCAAGAGTTGATACGGCTTCAGGAGAAAAGTCTATTTTGCAGACATCAAATTCATTACCGTCTGCCCCTTTTAGAAATACATTGCAGTTCTGAATTAATATTCTGCCTTCAAAAATCCTGCCGTAAGTAAGATTAAATTCAATCATATGGGCGTTCGGATAACTGTCGGCTGCAAGTTCATTTACATAGAAATTACAGTTTGTAACCTGTACGATACCACGTCCTTCACCGATTTGGATGGAATGATTAAAGAGATTGCAATGGTCAATATAAAGGTTATAAAAATAGTTGTGAATATCCAGACGGTTTATATTGACACGTTCTATATGAATATCCTTGACACAATTCATAGCAGTTGCGCCCCAATAACCCTGTACGGAAATATCATGGAGTTTTAAATTTAAACAGTTGGTTGCACGGATTACATAGCCGCTAGTTGCGTCCGTACTGCCTTCACGTTTACCCGCCGCATTAAAACCTACTATATCGGATACTTCAACGTTATAACTGCCCCAGATATAAATCATGGTGTTTTTAAAGACGGTATTGTGCATTTTTGTCGTATCCGGCACGAAATTAAAACCGGAAATATGCGCATTATGACATTTACACCATAAAACAGAACAATAACTGTCTGCTTCCGCTTCAAGTTTTACATCACAGCCTTTGAAATAGTAGTGCGTTGCCGGAAGTTTCGTATAAGAACTGGTAAAGTGGGAGTTTACCGTCTGTGTCGTTACTTCATGTGTTACATAATCGGAAATAGGAGAATTTATTTCCAACCCACCTGGATTGTTCCAATCCTCCAAAATAGGAGAGGTCAAAATACCATCGAGTGTGTGTAGTAACAGTTCATAGCGTGGTTCACTATAAAGATAACCACCATCATCTCGTACTGCATATGGGTCTTCTTTTAAATTTAATAATGAATTGGCATCAAGTGTACTTTCATTACCTTCCGTGCCGATGACGAAATTATCTTTTATATATGTTGCCGCCGTGTCGGCTGTCGGTTCAAATGTGAAATAATCCTCATCGTTGTCTCCCCAAAGGTAAAAGCCGTACCATGTCGCATTACAGTCCTGAATTAAGAGCTGCGAGCCGGAAAGGTCAATGTCGCCACAGCACATGATAGGCTCATCATTGTCTTTGCGGATTATGCCGTCATGATTTTCCACTTTTATATAGTAGCGTTTGCGGCTCGTTAAGGGCTCAATGGTGTAATTTTTGCTCTGATATAGATGTGTCAGATAAATTGCATTGTAATCGTCTGTAAGCCCGTCCAATTTTGCGCCGAACATTCTATAATTAACAGTTTTTTCATTAATGACGGCATAAAGATGTTTATATTTTACCTGTCCATTTTCATATACGGGAATAGGGTTACCATTTGTATCCTTATTTAAAACGTATTCACCATTTTCATCTGTTTGCGGTGTGCCGTCAGGGTTGTACAAAAGCTCATATTCAATCTCGTCCGTTGCACCTAAATCCACCGCCCAAGGATACGCTGACTGAGACCAAAGGTATTTGCAGACATAATTTGCACCGCCGCCGTCATATGGCTGATAGTAGCCGAGAAGCTTAAACTCGCTTTTTACATCCAATCCTTTTGTGCCATTCTCTTCCAGTGCAGCCATATTGTCAAACATTATTAAACCTGTGCCCGTTATTTCAATCGGCGTTGTAATGCCTGTGCCTGCACCTTCGCCGCCGTATACGAGCCTTCTGTCGTAAATCACGATGCGCTCGCAGTCTCTTTTTACAATCACTTTATTTTTACAACAATTCAAATTATCACCTACTTTCCTAAATACGGCGCGATTGTACCCGCCGCAGGCTGAGCATTTATATTGTCGCTTCCTTCTAATCTTATGGTCAAAGTACCGACACCGCTCCAATAGTTGAATACAGGACGGATAGTACTTCCTGCCGTTACGGTGAGTATAGTCGTTGCACTACCGGAGGTTAAATCAAGCGTAACGATATCGTCCGTTTCTTCCCACGGCTCATCGTTTGCAATATAGCCAATACTTATACCACCGCCAGAACTTGTCGCCGTCACCTTTAGTTTTGTCATATTGGACGGAATGGTGTACTTATTTGTATCAAGCCAAGCCGAGACTTCACTTGTTGTAATCGTTTCACTGAAAAATGCGCTTGGGTCAGGGTCGGTACTGCCGCCTGGAGGATTATCGTCACCGCCTGGAGTTTGTCCACCCGGATTGTCATCATCATCACCACCGCCTGGTGTTTCCGTACCTCCACCTGGTGTGTCGATACCGCCCGGAATATTGCCGCCGGATGAAGTGGATGCGTCTCTCGTTACATTCGGGCTTACAAATACTTTGCCGTTCAACAGTCTTTCCACGCCTGTGCCGCTTTCAGCTTCAATATCGTAGGCGAATAGTTCATATTCTTTCCAGTATGCGCCTACGGTCGGGATATTCGTCGTTTCCACCGGATTTAGGTAGATGGCGAATATTCCGTTTACGGCATCTATTTTCTGCACATTCACCGTTTTGATGATGATGGGACTGTTGGCACGTGCTCTTATCTGGCAGCGTATTTCCCATGCCGTTATATCCACCGGAACAAACTCATTCGGATTTTCCTTGCTCTCAACGAGCCATTGCACCTCATTATAAAAGCTGGCTCCCTGTTCTATGTGTAAATCGTGTACTCCTGCCGCCATTATCTAACCCCCTGTGCTGTATACGTAATCGTTGCCGTCATAATATCCGTGCTCTCCTGCCCTTCTTGTCCTTCCTGCGTCTGTGCCGCTTTAATATTTATGACTTTCGCTTCAAAGCCTGTTGTCGTTAAATTTCTGTAATAAACAGCGCCGTTTGTCGTCTGGCAGTTTATTACGAACAGATACGGAACGGACGCAAACGGAGTATTAAAATCAAAGCTCTGCCATTCTTCCTGCGCAGTATATTCTCTCGTTCCCGTTTCCACGGCGGTATCCGCACTTACAGGAACGGTGAACTGATAGACGCTGCACTCGGCTAAATCCTGCACGGCTTTTCCAAATACATTTTTTGCTGGAAGCTTCAGATAAATCGTCTTGCCTTCATCGGCTTTGGTGTAATTATAATAAAAATTAGCCGTATCATAGCGTACGAATAAATCACCCGTGTCGTGGCTTTGCGGTGCCGTACCGTAAATACCGCGCGACAGAGCACTCAGTCTGTACTGTCCCGTGCCGATTAACTCTGCCGTCTGATAGCTCAGCCATTCATTGCCGATTTTCACGGGTGCAGCGTTATTTTGCGCCGCCTGTTCCGATACGCTTAAAAGCTGAAGCGATTTATCGAAAAGTTCCACATTAACGCTGTTACCGTCCGCCGATAAATCGGTAAGTAGCTGTCCGTAGCGGGAAGGAGCGTTGATGCTGCCGAGATATTCATATGACAGATTATCAAGGCTAATCCAGACATCACAGCCGCCCCAGTTTGGGCCGCTACCGCATACGGCAATACCTACTGCCTGACTTTCGGGCATTTTATAGATAAACGGCGCATGCGTGGAGCTCGGTATGGTATTTGTATCAATACTAGGGCGCGTATAACTATAATTTGTTTCGTATTTTGCCGCCGTTGCCGCTCCCGTTATCTGTTTTGCTGTGAAATTTATCGTGTAGTCGTCCTGTTCTTCCACACTTTCAATGCGCACTGGCATTTTATCAAGTCCCAGATATTCATCTGTCAGCGTTACGATATCGCCCGGTTCCAACAGACAGAAGCTCCAGTCCAAACTGAATTTATATGTAGTGCGTCCGAGTAAACTTTCCTGCGTTAAAATCTGCGCTACATACTGCGCCCGCTCCTTTGTACAGATAAAACTGTAATCTTTTTGACTGGCCGACTTTAATCCACGGCGGTTTATATCGGTCTGGATTTTAAATTCCGCCAATTCTTCATTATATTCATTGACCCTGTTTAAAAATTTCACTTCCTGATGATTGTATGTTTCCGAGCGATTGGCTCGTTCAAAGGTAATTAGTGCGCCGTCATCAAGTTCGATAAAATCGTCTGCCGTCAAGTCATAAAGCGGAGTCAAATCCGGTGTATAAGTTGCATTTTCTCCTACAATTTGGCTATCGGCACGTGGTACGAATTTTAATTTGTTCTGACTCCAGAAATAAATTGTATTGGTAGCCTCAAAAATTTCCTTTAGCGTATCGACGGCTTTCGTTTGGTCTGTAAACGTCGGGCTTATTAAGAGGTCGCACGCCTTGCAGTAAGTACGGAAATGTTCCAAACTTTCAGCGTCAATACAGCTTTCATCAAGTCCGATACCGTTATTTTTATCGCATAAAATCAACTTCACAATATCGGCAGGATTGGCATCCACTTCGTCGCCCGATTCAGTGAGCAGTCCCGTAACTTCAAAACCGAGCTGCGGCAGTGAGGCACTTGTCCCCAAATCCACCTTGCCCGCAACGTATGCGAGCCCACTGTACGGCAATACGTGGTCAGTAAGCCCCTGCCCCTGTGTATACGCCCACGGCGACTGTCCGATTTGCCCGGTAAACAATGTCAGATTTAAATCGCCGAGCGTTACGATATTGTCGTTTTTCCAGACTTTGCTAATATTTTTTACCACGCCTTCACAAAGACCGAGACAAACGACGACTTCGTAGGTGTAGCTTGTCGTTTCAACCTTGCTTCCGCCGCCTTTGCCCGTTTTCTGCGTCGTGGTATGGGCTATGGCGTTGAAATTGTAATAGTCGATGATATTGCTGGAAATCCTGTTTGTACCGCATACGACAGGCACGGTTAAGCCGTAAGTGGAATTATTTATAGAAAACGCGCCCAAGCGTTCGTGTTCGATATGAGTCGTGTGTCCGCCGAAAATTCCGCCCATCTGTAAACCCCCTTTAATCTGCTTTCACCGTTTTTTTTGCAAAGTAACGCTTCATTAATCGTGCTCTGAATAACGCCGTAACCGACATAAGCGTGAATGAGCAGCGGATAATCTACAATCATTGCGCCGTGCGAAATGCACCTGCCGAACTGAAACAGCGCGATATCTCCCGGCTGATACGGAGGATTTACCTTCACACAGAATTTTTCCACCCATTTTAAATACTTTTCCTCACTTCTGTGCAGATGCCATTCAGGCGAATAATAGCCGGGAGAACATTCACCCCGTTTTAAAAGCCCCGCCTTTTCATATACGGCGATTAAAAGCTGACCGCAGTCCACGCCGATATTTTTCAGCTTTGCGCCGCTGTGATACGGCGTGCCCAGCCACGATTTTATTTCATGTACCAATTCGTTTTGTTTTTCCGCTATATTCATAATACGCTTGTCTCCTTTATCGGAATAAACGGCGTAGCGCGATTACGGGAAAAATTATTAAATTTATTGCGACACGTATCAGGTGTTTTAT
>USIX01000061.1 GCA_900554895.1 uncultured Megamonas sp.
TGAAGCTATGCGCCAGATGAATTTTGCCAATTTGAAGCAAATTGGACGCGACCACTTGGATTAATAGGGGGCGTAGTTATTATGGAAAATCTACAAAAATGTATAGATGAATTAAAGCAGATATTGCCGCAGGAAGCAGTGCTTCTTGACGAGCCGATGTCGAAACATACGACTTTCAAAATCGGCGGACCGGCGGACTGTTTTGTAATACCCTCCACGGCAGAGGAAGCGGTTAAAGTCATTAAAATCATTCATAAATATAATATGCCGTTCACCATGATTGGCAACGGTTCCAATCTGCTTGTCATGGATAAAGGTATTCGCGGCATTGTTGTGAATTTAAATGAGCGTTTTGCTAAAATAGAGCAGAAGGAAAATATTCTGCGTGTTCAATGCGGGGCTCTAATGGCAGATGTATCAAAATTTGCCGGCAGCTGCAGTCTTACCGGTCTTGAATTTGCGGTGGGAATTCCGGGAAGTATCGGCGGATGTATTTTCATGAATGCCGGAGCTTATGACGGTGAGATAAAAAATGCCGTAAAATCCGTTACGACAGTGACAAAGAACGGAAAACTTGTCTGCTATACGAAAGAACAGGCGCAGTTCGGCTATCGCCACAGTATTTTTCAGGATAACGGCGATTTAATTTTGGAAGTTGAACTGGAACTGTCTTTTGGAGACAAAGAAGCGATAGAAGCGAAAATGGCGGATTTGACGCAGCGTCGTGAAACAAAGCAGCCATTGGAACTTCCAAGTGCAGGAAGTACCTTTAAACGGCCGCCGGGATACTTTGCGGGAACGCTTATTGACCAGACGGGACTTAAAGGGTTAACTGTAGGGGGAGCTCAGATTTCCACAAAACACGCCGGCTTCGTTGTCAATATAGGGGGAGCAACGGCACAGAATGTGCTCGATTTAATTGCACAGGTTCAAAAACGTGTTTATGAAAAGCACGGGGTGAAACTTTATCCTGAAGTTAAAATGATTGGTGAACAATAAAATAAAAATAAAAAAGTGTCTGTAACAGATTCATTGTTACAGACACTTTTTTATTTAAAAATTTTACGGAATTGTAGAGGCGTCATATTTGTATATTTTTTAAAAATGCGAATAAAATTAGAAGCTGAGTAAAAACAAAGATATTCAGCAATATATTCGATACTGTCATTTGTTTCAGAAAGACATCTTTTTGCGTAATCCAGACGTATTGATAGTAAATAATTATAAGGAGACAAACCTGTTTCCAGATGGAATTGACGGGAAAAGTGAAATCGGCTTAATTGAGCGATAGAAGAAATATCATCAATAGAAATATTTTCCATAAAATGGTTATCCATATAATGTTTGGCTTTTAATATTGGTAAAGAGAATTTTCGAGCAAGATTTTGGGATATGGATATCTGGGTAAAAATCTTATGAATGGAGAGGGAAATTTCATCATCATTACTATTTTGTTCTTTTAAAAGAGAATGAATACGTTCAAACGGTAAAAATGATTGTTCCGAAAAAACAGGTCCATAACTAGAAAAAAATTTTTCTTCATACTGTTTACTGGCAGAGCCGTTAAAATGAAACCAGTAAAATGTGGTTTTTGTGACGGCTTTATAATAATTGGGGTAATTATTATTCAGTAAGACAATATCATTGTTTCGAGCTGTAAATTTTTTATTACGATAGTTGAAATTTAATTGTCCGTCAAGAATGTAAAAAAATAATAAAGCGTCAAATCCGGTCGTTCTTTTTACTTCATAAAGCGGAATACAGGTATATTTTGCGCCCCATAAGAGATAAAATAAATTATCTTTGGCGAATTTTGAAGAAGAATGAAAATAAATGCCATCTTTTTCTATTATTCCCTGCTCTTTTTGAATAATACCAATTTGTTCTAATTTCAAAAAATCATCTCCGTAGCATAAAAAGCATATTTTTTAGCATTTTAAACTAATGTGTTTAGAATATGCTTATTATATACTATTAACAGAAACAAAACAATAATGATTAATCATTAAAAATAATAAATAATTTAAATTAATGATGTTTTATGAAAATTCAAGGAGGGAAATATATAATGACAAGGTATGAGAAAAATTTGCAGATAGTAGTTATTATATCTACATTTGGTGGTCTTTTATTCGGATATGATACAGGTGTGATTAATGGTGCATTGGGTGCTATGTCAGCACCAGATCAATTTAATTTAAATGCGTTTCAACAGGGGTTGGTTGTAGCTATTTTGCAGTTTGGAGCAACTATTGGTGCATTGGGAATAGGGCAGGTTACGGATATATATGGTAGAAAAAAGACGATTATGATGCTGTCCATACTGTTCTTTGTAGCTAGTATTTGCTGTGTATTATCACCTAATGTGAATTATATGCTGGCAGGCAGATTTGCTTTAGGGATAGCCGTAGGTGGTGTATCGGTAACGGTGCCTACATATTTGGCAGAAATTTCTCCAACAAAAAGACGCGGCAAATTTGTTACGCGAAATGAATTTATGATTGTTTCAGGGCAATTATTGGCATTTATTTTTAATGCGATAATTGCAATTTCAATGGGAGATTCAGGACATGTATGGAGATATATGTTGTCTTTGGCAGTGCTTCCGGCTGTTGTATTGGGATTGGGCATGATAAAAATGCCGGAGTCTCCTCGTTGGCTTATAAGTAAAGGAAAAATAGAAGAAGGGGCAAACGTATTAAATAAAATTCGCACTCCGCAAGAAGCTGAAGAAGAAATTGAAATACTAAAAAAAGCGATAACGGAAGAAACCAATATAAAAAAGATGACGATAAAAGATTTAAAACTTGCGTGGGTAAGACGCTTGTTAATTATTGGTATAGGCATGGCGCTTATTAATCAGTTTACAGGAATAAACAGCATAATGTTTTACGGCACGGAAATTTTAAAAACATCCGGGTTCAGTACGAATGCAGCTTTTTTAGGAAATGTTGCTAACGGTGTTATTGCTGTAATAGCGATGATTGCAAGTATTGCGATGATGGATCGTTTCGGCAGACGTCCGATGATATTGACAGGACTTGCAGGGATTTCTGTGGCGTTAATAGGAATTGGCTTTATCAGCAGTACTATGCAGGGTAGTGATATGTTGCCGTACTTTATTTTAGGATTGACTGTATTATATTTAGCATTTTTCCAAAGTTTAATCGGTCCTGTAAACTGGCTTATTATTTCTGAAATCTTTCCGCTTCGTTTACGTGGGTTGAGTATGGGAATTGTCGTAATGATGTTATGGTTGTCAAATTTTGTGGTGGCATTATTATTTCCTGTTTTATTAGAATCTATAGGAATGTCTAATACATTTTTTACTTTTGCGGTGTTGAGTATTTTATCTTTTGTTTTTGTATATCATTTTGTACCGGAAACAAGAGGTCATTCGCTGGAAGAATTGGAACATTTCTTTATGTATAAGTATGGGAAATAAAATATAGATATGATAAATTTAGGAGGTTTTTAAAATGAAAGAAATTCATATTGGTTTAATTGGTGCAGGCTGGATGGGAAGAGCGCATACGACTGCTTTTCATAATGCTAAAATGATATTTGGCGATGATATGCCTGTTTTTGAAATGGTTTCTGATGTTAATGAAGAACAGGTTAAAAATTTTGCACAGAAAATGGGGTATAAACGGTATACCACAAATTGGATGGATATTATAACGGACCCGATGATAGATTTAGTGGATATAGCCACTCCGAACTGTATGCACTTTGAAATGGCAAAAGCTGCTTTAGAGCACGGAAAGCATATTTTCTGTGAAAAACCATTGTCTTTATCGGCTGAACAGTCAAGAATTCTGGCTGATATGGCGAAAGAAAAAAATGTAGTAAATTATTGCGGATTTTCAAATATAATGAATCCAGCCAATCAGTATGTAAAAGATTTAATTCAATCAGGCAAGCTGGGAAAGATTATGCGTGTTCATGCAACGTATGACCAGGATATGCTTCTAGACCCTGAAATTCCGATAGCATGGCGTCATATAAACAAACTTGCTGGTTCCGGTGCTTTAGGTGATTTATGTTCACATTTGCTGTCTGTTTTTCAAATGATTTTAGGTGATATTGATGAAGTTATCGGCATAGATTCCATAGTTATTCCGGAACGTCCGGTAAAAGCAGGTGCAAAAGAAATGCAGAAAGTGGAAAATGATGATATTATATCATTTTTGGTAAAATATAAAAATGGTATAATCGGAGATATTTCTTCATCACGTGTAGCTACCGGCAGAAAAAATTATTTTTATTATGAAATTCAGGGGACGGAAGGAACCGTAGTTTATAATTTGGAACGTATGTGCGAAGTACAGGTTTATTTTAAAGCTGATGCGGATAAAGATAACGGACGGGACTGCGGTTTTAGGACGGTATTATTAAATCCTGAACATAAAGGTTTTAAATATTTCCAGCCGGCTGGCGGTATTGCCATTGCTTTTGACGATATGAAAACATTGCAGGCACATACACTGATGCAGGCATTGCACGGAGGAGATTATATTTGTAATTTTGAAATGGGTGCTAAAGTTGACAGTGTAATAAATGCAGTATTAAAATCCGTAAAATCCCATCAGTGGGAAAAATGTTGAGAGGTAAGAAAGAATATGTTTAAAAATATAAAATTGGGTATTGCTCCTATTGGCTGGACAAATGATGATATGCCGCAATTAGGCGGAGACTTAACTTTTGAACAGATGGTTTCAGAGGCGGCACTTGCCGGTTTTCAGGGAACGGAAGTAGGCGGAAAATTTCCTACAGACCCTGTTGTTTTGAAACATAAACTGGATATTCGCAATTTAGAAATCGCCAGCCAATGGTTTTCCAGTTTTCTTTGTTCAATTTCATATGAAGAAAATGAACAGGCGTTTATTAATCAGTTAGATTTTCTGAAAAAGTTAGGTGCAAGTAGAATTAATGTCTGTGAATTGACAAGATGCCTGTTTGCAGAAGATGTTTCAATGTTCGGCGGCAATAAACCGATAGCTACTGATGAAGAGTGGAAATTATTATGCGACGGATTGAACAGATTAGGAAAAATTGCAACAGATAGAGGATTTAAATTATGTTTTCATCATCATATGGCGACTGTTGTTCAGACTATGAGTGAAACGCGCCGTCTCATGGAAAATACTAATCCGGATTATGTATTTTTATGTTTCGATACTGGTCATTTTACTTTTGCCGGTGAAAATGCAGTGGAAGCAGCCAAGGAATTTGCAGAACGAATTGGGCATGTACATTTAAAAGATATTCGTCCTGAAAAAATGAAACAGGCGTATAAAGAAGGATTTAAATTCCGTAAAGCTGTACTGGAAGGATGTTTTACAATTCCGGGAGACGGATGTGTGGATTTTCCGGGAGTTTTTAAAGTTTTATCGGATAATAATTATGAAGGCTGGATGATTGTAGAAGCAGAACAGGACCCGGCAAAAGCAAATCCTTTAGAATATGCTTTAAGAGCAAGAAAATATATAAAACAATGTACAGGAATTTAATGTGGTGAAAATCTATTGTTTCATTAAATGATGGAGTAATACCATGTTATTAAAAGCCGTAACAGGAAAGTAAATTTTTCTATTACGGCTGTTTTATTTGACAAAATGTAAACCTTGATGTAAAACATAGTAAACGATTTGCTTATAAATTCATTAAGGGGTGATTATATGATACAAGAAAATAGGTTTTCTAAAAGTGTTTTATTTTTTATGAAATTTATGGTGCAGGATAAAAAGATTTTATTTTTTATATTACTGCTGAATTTTGCGGCAATGATTTTTAATATTATAGAACCCTTGCTGGCAAAACGAATTGTGGATATTTCTTTTTCACTGCGGAATTTAGAAGAATTAATTATTCCCGCGGGCATTTGGGGGAGTATTTATTTAATACGTTATTTTGTACTGTACCTGTCCAGAAAATACAGCTTAAACTATAATTTAAATGTATATAGGAAAATCCGCCTGTTTCTGTTTAGTAATATTTTGAAAAAACGAGTATCATTTTTTCAGGAAAATTCTCCGTCATATATAGTTTCCCGCTGTAACGGCGATATTGCCAATCTGGACGGTATGTTGCTGAGCAATTTACTGCTTGGGTTATTAGCTGTATTGCAGATTTCGGTGATGATTGTATTAATGATGAAGATAAATATTTTTCTTACGTGTATTGTTATTCTGCTGGAATGTGTGATTTTGTATATTCAATTTGCTTTTCCGTTGAAAAAATTGTACAGGGAATATAATGAAGCTTCTGCTGAAATGGATAAAAAAGTCCAGGATACTTTTGACTGTATAAAACTTATAAAATCGGCTAACAGTAATTTTAAAGAAGAAAAATATTATCAAAATATATTGGAAAAATATACGGAAAAAAGATATAGTAGGGATTATTTTAATATTATCAGAACGATTGTAACGGGTTTTTCACTGAATTTTATTTATCCGGCAATTATTATTACGGGCGGGATTTTTGTTTATTATGATTTAATTACTGTAGGAGCAATTATGGTTTATATTATGTATTTCCATAAGATAAATATCTTGTTTAATGAAGCGTTTGCATTTATTCCTTTGTATAAAATAGCTTGCGTTTCAGCCGACAGATTATACGAGATAATAAAAGCACCGAATGAAGATATTGTATTTGATGAGTTTTCGCATAAGATACAAATAAATCAGCCGATTGTTTGGGAAAAAGTGAATTTTGCTTACGATAATAAAAAGATACTGAATGATTTTTCGCTTAAAATATATCCTCATAAAATAAATGCAGTTATAGGGGTGAGCGGTGCAGGAAAATCGACTCTTGTAAATTTACTGATGGGATTTATTAAAGCGGATAGCGGTAATATTTATATCAATGGTAAAAATATAAATGTCTATAAAATAAATGATATACGCAGCACATTTGCGCTACTATCGCAAGAAAGTATTTTATTGCAGCGCACGGTAAGGGAAAATATTCTGTATTATACAGATGAAGGATTAGTAAGCGATGCTAGAATAAAGGAAATTTTGCAAAAGGCAAAGGCTGAAGATTTTGTGGAAAATCTGCCTGAAAAGATGAATTATATGGTGGCGGGCAGCGGCAACAATTTTTCCGGCGGTGAAAAGCAGAGGCTTTGCCTTGCGAGAGAACTTTTGAAAGATGCCGAAGTTTATATTTTTGATGAAGCTACTTCTTCACTTGACAATCTTTCTGAGCAGGTAATATTGCATACAATAAAGGATTTGGCGCGAATGAAAACGGTTATTATGATAACACATAAATTGGAGAATACGAAAATTGCCGATATAATTAATGTTATGGATGATGGTAGAATTTGCGAAAGTGGCAGTTTTGATGATTTGATAAGAAAAAAAGGAAAATATTATGCACTTATGAATAACAGATTTTGATAATAGATATAGAAGAAATTTCAGAAATATTTTAGAAAAGTATTATATATTGAATAGAAAGGATTGATGTATGAACTTTAAAGGATGATGTGATATGGAATTGATTGAGGATTTAGATAGAATATGTTTATTCTGGATACAGCAGAACTTGATGAATGAATATCTGTCGGAAGTGATGATTGCTTTTTCGGTACTGGGAGACGGCGGCTTTATCTGGATTTTTTTTGGACTTGTCTGTATTTGCAGTAAAAGTTACAGGCAGACAGGTATAGTGATTTTCATAGCATTGCTGTTTAATGTAGTTGTCGGTGAAACGATTTTGAAGAATTTGATAATGCGGGAACGCCCGTATATAGACTATCCTGCTATCGCTCTATTGATTTCTGAACCGGGCGGTTATTCGTTTCCTTCCGGACATACATTCAGTTCATTTGCGGCAGCGACGGCAATTAGCCGTTCAGTAAAATTTTACGGCAGAACGGCAGTGTTTTTACTGGCTTTTTGCATCGGATTTTCAAGAGTTTATCTGTTTGTACATTATCCCTGCGATGTGATAGCCGGTATCGTTCTGGGAATTATTTTCGGTATGATTTCATGGAAAATGTTTTTTTATTTGCGGAATTTAATATATTTAGTGATACTTTCTTTTCTGAAGAGGAAATTTATGAATTCGGGAAAATAAATAAATCTGGAAGGATTATTACTAAAAGTATAAACAAAAAGAAGTGTTATTTATATTACAGTATAATAGCACTTCTTTTTTTTTAGAACGGAAGGCGGCGAAACTGAGTAGGTGATATATTTTCTGCTTTGCGAAAGGCTCGGGCAAAATGCGAGGCACTGTTGAAGCCGCATTTTTCAGAGATTTCTTCGATAGTAAAGGATGAAGTTATAAGCAGCTGTTTAGCTTCACGCAGGCGGTATGATAAAAGATATTCATGCGGCGTAGTGCCCGTATGTGTTTTAAAACCGCGGATAAAATGGGATATGCTTAAGTTGCACAGGCTGCATAAGGTATATAAATCAATATCTTCGTTATAATGATTGGCAATATATTCGAGTGCCGGTACAAACGGATGATTTAAGCGCGGTTTAGTTGTCGGCGGAGCGGCAAGCAGGCTGAAAATCTGGCCGATATTCTGCGACAGATAGTGTTCATTCGGTATCATTGCCTGCGCGCCAGAAATAATCTGTTCAAAAGTAATTTTAAGTTTAGGTATGTAACTTTCAGCAAAGTGCATACCTTTCTGTTCGTATAGATACTGGGCATACTGGCGGGAATTATTACCGTTGAAATGAAACCAGATAAAATCTACGGACTTGGTGCAGAAGTATTCATGATTTTGACGGCAGTCTAGCAGGATTATTTCATCTTTCTGCGCAATATACTGTTTGCCTTTTGTATTGACAGTGAGAGAGCCGTCGCAGATGTATATGAATAAAAAGAGGTCAAGCGGTCCGCGGGAAATATGGTACTCATTGTTGCAATAGAAATGACCGAACTGCGGAACATAGTAAAGTGCGGATTTGGCGAAATTTGATGGTATGGTGAAATCCATAAAAGACGGTTTTAAAACACCTTTATCTACGATTTTCATGAATAATAGCCTCCTATAAAATGAAATCCAAATCGCTTAAAGATGTAAGATATTTTTAAGCGATAAATCGTAATTCTTTTTGTGGACAAGAAAAACTGTCTGGCGTAATCGGACTGTAGCAAACTGATAATTATTTATTATATATTTTAAATATTTTTATATCAATATCTTATAAAAAGTAATTTTTGTATAGAAATGGCGAATTGGATGAAATGACTGTTGCCTTTTTGAATTGTATAATGTAATCAACATAAGGAAATAAAACAAAACACATTGCGAAAGCAAAACATTACACCCAAATAATAAGATATTAAATTTTGTATAATTTAGGAGGAATTTAAAATGAAAGAAATTCGTATTGGTTTAGTAGGTGCAGGTTGGATGGGTAAAGCTCACAGCAGTGCTTTATTGGATGCGCAAATGTTATTCGGTCCGGATTACGGCGTTGCTTCTTTTGAAATCGTAGCGGATGCAAATGAAGAAGCGGCCAAAGTTGCTCAGCATAAAATCGGTTTTAGAAGAATGACAACGGATTGGCATGATGTAGTAACGGACCCTAATGTGGATTTGGTAGATATCGCAACTCCGAATGCGTTCCATTATGAAGTGGCAAAAGCTGCGCTTGAAAACGGCAAAAATGTATATTGTGAAAAACCGCTCTCTATTTCTGCTGAAGAATCAAAAGAACTGGCTGAAATAGCTGCTAAGAAAAATGTAATAAACTATGTAGGCTACAATAATACAATGAACCCTGCAAATGCTTATGTGCGTGAACTCGTTCAAAGCGGCAAACTTGGTAAAATCATGCGTTTTGTCGGCACATATGATCAGGACCAATTACTCGATGAAAGTCTGCCGATTACTTGGAGACATATCAATAAATTAGCCGGTTGCGGTGCTCTTGGAGATTTAGGTTCTCATCTTTTGAGCGTATCTCAGTTCATCATGGGCGATATTGCGAAAGTAAATGCTATGGCTGAAATCGTATTTCCGAAACGTCCGAAAGCTAAAGGTTCCAGCGAAATGGCAGACGTAGAAAATGAAGATATCATTACATTGATGGCAAAATATGCAAACGGTGCTGTCGGCACGATTTCCGCCAGCCGCGTGGCAACCGGCCGCAAAAACTATTTAACATATGAATTTCAAGGTACGCAAGGTTCCGTATTCTATAACTTGGAACGTATGGGCGAAGTGCAGGTTTACTTCCAGTCTGATGAAGAAAGAGACAGAGGTTTCAGAACAGTATTGTTAAATCCGAAACATAAAGGCTACAGCGCCTTCCAGCCGGCCGGCGGCATTTCCATTGCTTATAATGATATGAAGATTTTGGAAGTACATCAGTTATTTGCCGCTCTTACTAAAGGCGAACCGTACAACTGCAATTTTGAATTCGGTTATAAAATCGACCGTACAGTAGCGGCTATTCTGGAATCGGCTAAAAAAGAAGCATGGGTTGACGTAAAATAATCGGATAGATAAGGAGATATGAAAATGGCAATAAAAGTTGGTATTGCACCGGATTCCTGGGGTGTATGGTTTCCGCAGCATGAAAAACAGACTCTATGGTACCGCTGCATGGATGAAATGAAAATAGCAGGATACGACGGCGTGGAACTGGGCCCTTGGGGTTATTTTCCTAATACAAATCCGGCACTGAAAAACGCATTGGAAGCAAGAAGTTTATCTCTTGTTGCCGGAACGGTAGGCGGCAATTTCCTCGATGATAAATCGATTGACGATATGTGCAAAACTATTGATGAAATAGCAGCTCTTTTAAAAGATTTCCCGGAAGCAAAATATATTGTGCTTCTGCCAAGCATGTATACCGACCTTGAAACGGGCGAGCTTGTCATGGAAAAAGAGTTGACGGATGAACAGTGGAAAACCTACTGCAAAAATGTGCAGCGTGCGGCTGACTATGTGGCTCAATACGGTTTAGTCGGCACTTTCCATCCGCATGTGGACTGCCATGTACAGACGGAAGCACAGATTGAGGCACTGCTTCGCGATACGGATGTGCAGCTTTGCCTTGATACAGGTCATCATGTATACGGCGGCGGTGAACCGATTTCTTTTTATCGTAAACATGCAGACCGCATTCCGTACATTCATGTGAAAGATTGCGATATGGCTGTAAAACGTAAAATGGATGAAGAAAAATGGTCCTTTGCCAAAGCCGTAACGGAAAATATCATGACTGAACCGGGCAACGGCAGCATTGACCTAACGGAACTTCATAAAGCACTGGAAGAAAAAGGCTATGACGGCTGGGGTGTCGTAGAGCAGGATTTATTCCCTGTAAAATCGTTCGACGTACCGCTTCCTATTGCAAAACGCGGACGTGAAAATCTGGCAAAAGCAGGCTTTTAATCAGTTGGCAAATAAAGCTCTGTGCCTAATAAGCGCAGAGCTTTATTTATACATATTAAAGAGAGTGCCGGTTCGGCACAATATAATATGAAAAGAATTATTTCTTAATGTATTCTTATATTGCGCCGGGCAATTTTTCTTTGAATGCACAAAGAAAAGTTGCCGAAAAAGAAATGCCTCAGGTTCAAAGCCGCATAGAAATTTTCCTTTGGAGATAAGGTATTTTCATCTGTAACGTCCAAAAACTCGCTAACGCTCAAACAGTTTGGACTAAAACCACAGCTAAAAATACCTTATCTCCAATAGCCTGACGGCTACTGGAAAATTATCTAAATGCGCAATAAATTCTTGAGATGATTTGCAAATTATAGTGCTCTGCGTAATATTCGAGTTTCTGCTGAATATTTAAAGGCACGAGACAAATTCCAAGTGTTTCGAGCCGTTGTACCGGTTGTATTCATATAAGAGCTACGAAGACTTGCCCAGTGCAGCGTAAGCGAAACGTTAAAAAATGTTTCTTTTTGGTTCGTTTTTCTTTGCGTCAAAGA
>USIX01000062.1 GCA_900554895.1 uncultured Megamonas sp.
AGAATAAATTAATAAATATTTCTTTTTATATTATATTGTGCCGAACCGGCACTTTTAAAAAATTTTTTCTTTTAAGTTCGTTTTCTCTAAAATCAAAGAAAACGATAAATAAAAATCTTTAATTCAATCTGCGGTATTCAAGTGGGGTTATTCCCGTAAATTTCTTAAACATAACGATAAAATGACTTGTATCAAGAAATCCGACAAGCTGAGCAATCTGCTGAATTTCTGTACGGGGGTCGGTGAGCAGTAACTCTTTTGCCTTATTTATGCGGTAATTCGTCAAATATTTATATACGGAACAGCCGACAAAGCGTTTAAACAGACGTGACAAATACTGCGGACTGATATAAATTTTTTTACTTAAACTTTGAAGCGTAATTTCATAATTATAATACTGTTCTATCTCTGTTATGACCGGTTCTACATATTTTTTATAGAGCGGGTCATTTTTATATGCAGAAATATTATCTACAAAACACATCAGTACGCGATATGTCTCTACCGAAAAAACTTTTGCATCTATGGACGGATTTTCATATCTGTTCATCATCTCGTTAATCATTGCTGCAATAATCACGCCCTGTTCTCTGCTCGTAAAAATAACCTGTCTATTGCCTAAAATCTGTGATATCGTATTTTCCACCAAACCGGTAAAAGTAATAAAAAGTGTCAGCCATTCATCACCTTCCGGTGCATATGAGTGAGGAATGCTCGGTGCAATCAAAAACCCTTCGCCTTCATTCAATATATATTTTTTCCCCTGTATTTCCAGTATTCCCGCGCCCTTTTCCGATTGCAGATAATGATACAGAGGAAATCCCTGCGGACGCGATATGGCATCCTGCTCCCAGTGGTTGCCAATCGTATCGAAAATGAACGGTTCTTTAAGCAGAGTTTTTCTTATTTTAATCGGCATATAATCACCTTGTTTCAAAATATTATATTATTTAGTTTAACATATTACACATTTTTCTGTCTATTCGTTATACAATTATAGGCGTGATCAGGAATACGGACCGCCTGCAAAGATTATATATATAATTTTTCCTGTTTCAAATTGTTCTTTTTCTTTTGATTTAAAATCATTTTAATCAAAAGAATTAAACACTATTTCTTTTAATATTAAATTATCAAAAAATTTATAGATTTACTACTTTTGTGTTTGATTTCCTATTTCTTTCAAAACTGCCAATAATATACAAGGAGGATTTATCATGCAAATCAGCTTAAAAAACAGAAATTACTTTGCTCTCAGTGCTGTAAGTTTTCTTCATTTATTCGCCTGGTCAGCCGCCATGTCATTTTTCGCCATATGGCTTGGTCAGCATCTTGGCATCGGTGCAACAAAAACGGGTATGTTATATTCCGCCAACGCACTTGCCGCCTTATGTATGCAGCCTATTTTGGGCTTTATATCCGATAAAATCGGTCTTAGAAAAACACTTTTATTCTTGATATTATTCATTTTACTTTTAATCGGTCCGTTTTTCATTTATATCTACGGTCCGCTGCTTATATCCAATTTTTATATCGGTGCCGTTTTAGGCGGTATCTATCTCGGCTTTATCTTCAACGCCGGTTACGGTGTTATCGACTCTTACATCAATAAAGTTTCCATCAAATACGGTTTTGAATACGGTCGCGCCAGAATGTGGGGAAGCTTCGGCTGGGCGGCGGCAACCTATACAACCGGTATCGCTATGAACATCAACCCTAATCTTGCTTTCATCTCTGCGTCCATCGCCGCCCTCCTTGCTATTTTCTGTCTTTCAACGGCAAAAGTTGAAATGTCCTCTATTGATACGCAGAAAGCAAATTCCGTCTCTTTAAAAGACATCAAACACTTACTGCAAAGTAAAGATTTCCTGTTCCTGCTGTTCTTCATGATTGGTGTAGGATGCGTTTATGATGTTTACGACCAGCAGTTCGGCGTATATTTCGTATCCCAATTTGATTCACAGGCGGAAGGCAACCGCTGGTTCGGCGATTTAGGTGCTGTACAGACATTTTTCGAAGCAATCTTTCTGTTCGTTGCCCCGTGGATAGCCAATAAAATCGGTGCAAAACGTACACTCATCTTAGCCGGAACAATTATGTCGCTGCGCATTATCGGGTCTTCGTTCGAATGGGGTCCGCTCTGGATTGCTGCTGTAAAATGTATTCACTCTTTTGAAAAACCTCTGTTTCTCGTAGGTCAGTTTAAATACATTTCCAAAAACTTTGACCTGCGCCTGTCCGCTTCCATTTATCTGGGCTGTTTATGCACCAGTTCCATCTGTGCCAGCATTTTCTCGCCGTTTTTCGGCAGTATGTACGAAAGTATCGGTTTCTCCCAGTCATATTTCTATATCGGCATTGTAACCGGTATCTGCACTATAATTTCACATAAACTTCTTGTCAGCGACAACAAACCGGGTATTTCCTACAAAGATATCATTCTGGCTGAAGAAGCCGAAGAAAAACGAAAAGCACAGCAAAGAAAAAACGCTGATAATTAAATATAGAAAGAAGGTAATATTTTGCAAAAACATTATATCAATCTTAAACAAGAAGTAAACGTTATCTATGATACTTTAAATCATTTACAGGGTACTAATCCTGCCGGCGAACATATCAGTTTTACCAATCACTACATGAAGAAAAATGATAAGCCGTTTTTCGGTATCTGCGGTGAATTCCATTTCAGTCGTTATAACTGGCATAAATGGGAAGATGAAATTATCAAAATGAAAATGGCCGGCATCAATATCATTCCTACTTATATTATTTGGAACCACCATGAAGAAATCAAAGGGCAATTCCGCTGGAACGGCAATTTCAATATCCGCTATTTTATTCAATTATGTCAAAAACACGATGTAAACGTGATTTTGCGTGTAGGTCCGTTCGTACACGGCGAAGCCCGAAACGGCGGCCTGCCTGACTGGTTGTACGGTGAGCCATGCCGCGTCCGCTCCAATGACAAACGCTATCTTTTCTATGTAGAACGGTATTACCATGAAATCGGTCAACAGATACGAGGATTAATGTACAAAGACGGCGGCCCTGTAATTGGCGTTCAGCTCGACAATGAATACTGCCACGCCGGTGCACCGTGGGAAATGACGACCGGCACCAGCAATGAATGGATATCCAACGGTACCTATGATACAGATGACGCAGAACACCATAAACATATTGAAACTCTCAAAGAATTTGCTGTAAAAGCCGGTCTTATCGCTCCGATTTATACAGGAACGGGCTGGGGAGGCGCATATGCTTCGCCCGATACCGTCCTGCCGCTTTGGGGCGGATATGCCTTCTGGCCTTGGATTTTCTACGACGAAAGCATTAAAGAACATCCTGTAACGCCTGAATTTGTCTATCGCAATTACCGCAAGCCGACTTACAATTTCGAGCCGGCATACGACCCGACAACCGTTCCGTTCGCCTGCTGCGAAATGGGCGGCGGCATGACCGTATTTTATAAATACCGTTTCCTGCTGCCGTATCACAGCGTGGAAGCCATGGCAAATATCAAAGTCGCCGGCGGCTGCAACTTTGTCGGCTACTACGTATTCCACGGCGGCTCCAATCCGCTCGGATTAAAAACACCGTATTTAAACGAAAATGCCACACCGAAAATCTCCTATGATTATCAGGCTACCATCGGTGAATTCGGACAGGTGCGCGACTCTTACAACCGCTTAAAACGACTGCATTATTTCTTCCATACATTCCAGAACGAATTCTGCCCGACACAGACCGTTTTGCCGGACGGTGCTGAAGATATTGCGCCGACTGATGTGGAAAAACTGCGTTTTGCCGTACGTATTGATAAAAACAGGGGATTTATCTTCATTAATAATTATCAGGACCATCTCATTTCACCTGATAAAAAGGACTTTGCTTTTACGCTGGATTTAGCGGATGAAATTTTAACCGTACCGCAGAAAGGCTCTTTATCCTTAAATTCCGAAGAAAGCTGTATTCTGCCGTTTAATTTCACAATGGACAGTCTCACCCTAAAGTACGCTACAGCGCAGTTGATAACGAAAATCGAGCAGAACGGCGAAAAATCATATTTCTTCTTTATGCCGCAAGGTATGCAGCCGCAATACTGCTTCAGCAAAGAACACATTAAAGATATTTCCATTGACGGCGGCAATATCGAATACGCCGAAAATTGCATCTTTATTCAACCGGCAAATGACAAATTGTCCAAAACAGTCATAACGGACGATAATGCACAGAAAATAAACATATATACGCTTACAGCTCAGCAGAGCCTTAACTTCTGGCAGTTTGAGTATCAAGGAAGAACCTGCGTATTATTATCCGCACAGCCGGTACTTGCCGATAAAAACGGTATCCGTTTTGAAGCCTGCAGTAATGAAATTACCGTTTACAATATTGACAATCTGATGAATGCGGCTTTATTTAAAAATGCTGCAGACAAAAATACCGACGGTCTGTTGACATCGTATACCTTACGCCAGACAGCTAAAGACATTATGTTTACGACAGAAAATATCGATAAGGGAAAAATACTGGTTCATGTCGATACCGATAAACTGCCTGAATTAAAAGATGCACTGCTACAAATCGACTATCAGGGCGATATCGGTTATGCCTTCGTCGAAAATGAACTCGTTGCCGACAATTTCGCCAACGGTGCAACATGGGAAATCGGTCTTAATAATATTTTCAGCAAAACGCCTAACAGTGAAATCTTCATTTCCATCTCACCGCTGAAAGAACAGCAGATTATCAAAAGCGATACGCCGATGGCGGGACGCAGCGAAGAAGACGGCAATGCCGTTGTATCCATCGACGATATCAAAATACAGCCTATTTATGAATTCATTCTTTAATTTTTAAACACTTAGGAGTCTTTATCATGAAAAATAAACTGATAGCATCATTAACGCTCGCCGGCATTCTGACCGGTTCCACCGCTTTTGCCGCTGAAAACCCGTTTGCCACCGTTCCGAAAGATTACTGGGCTTATTCCGCTGTGGAACAGCTCGTGCAGGACGGTCTTGTCGACGGTTACACCGTAGATGATTTTCACGATAAAAAAGTCGTTGCCCGCTACGATTTGGCGCAGTTCGTTGCCCGTGCCATGGCAAATGAAGAAAGAGCCAATGCCGAACAGAAGGTTATTTTGGAAAAACTGCAGACTGAATACGGCAACGAGCTGAAAATCATGACCGTTATTCCTACAGAACAGCCAAAAACAGAAGCTCAGCCGGCACAAAACAGTGGTAAATTCTTCGACAACGGCAAAATCAAATGGTTCGGCGATGCCCGTTTCCGTTATCAGCGTAATTACACCGATAATCCGAGAAGCTATACGGCAAATGCCGATGAAAGCGTCAGAAAAGACGGTAAAAACAGCCGTATTCAGGAACGTCTGCGTTTAGGTTTTTATGCTGAACCAGACGATAATCTCTCCGTACTGGGCCGCTTGAAATTTGAAAATACGCTGAACAATGATAACCGCTGGGATACGGACAGCGATGAGCATCACGGCACGGGCAGCGTGGACTTATTGGCTTTGACTTATAAAAATAACGCTACTTCCGTAACGGTCGGTCGCCAAAATCTGTATTTAGGACAGGGTTTGCTTTTCTGGGACAACCCGATGGACGGTATTTTAGTAACGCAGGATTTGGACAATAATTCCTCCATCTCCGCCGGCTGGGGCGATTTAACCGCCGCTACTTGGTCCGGACACACTACGAACGCTTTCGTCGCCAATGCAAAAGCGGCCATAAACGATAATACCAATCTTACATTGGCTTACCTGAAAACGAACAGCAATAACAACAGAATGTACAGCACACGCAAAAATCAGTGGAACTGGATAGAATCCACCGACAATCCGTATATGTTCGACTCCGTCGCTTACGGTTTCAATACCCAGCTCAGCGACAAATGGAAATTAAAAGCGGAAGGCGTAACAAATCTCGCTTCCGACCTTCCGGACGGAGCACAGAAAAACGGCTGGTGGACAAGACTCACTTACGGCAATTTGAAATGGGATACAAAAGGAACATGGGAAGTTTATGCTGATTACATGCATCTTGGAAACTACAGCATTGACTCTTCTGCTTGGCCGCATATCCTCAACACTCCGGGCGGCGATGGTGTCGGCGGCAACGGTGAAAAAGGCTTTGGTCTAGGTGTAAGCTATATGCTGGCGGATAATACCAATCTTGCACTCAACTGGTATAAATTAAAACCGTACGACAGCGACTATTCCGGTTTCTCCGATTACTACGATATGTACAATCTCGAACTCAACTACAGCTTCTAATCTACGTTCATTTTTCTTTTGAAAAGTCAAAAGAAGAAGTACTCGGTACAATTACATTGCGCTAAACCTATAAAAGAAAGGTCGATTATTATGAAAAAACGTAATTTGAAAAAAATGATTTTGTCGGCAATCACGGCAACCGTCATCAGTTGTTCCCTGCCATTTACCGCTTTTGCCGCCGTTCAGGTAAATCCGATTGAAAATATATCCGCCGATTTCATCAAAGGAGCGGATGTTTCCATCATGCCGGAACTTGAAAAAAACGGTACTATATTTTACGATAACGGTGTAGCGCAGGACGGACTTACGATACTAAAAAACCACTGCGTAAACTGGATACGCGTGCGCATCTGGAACAATCCGTACTATGTCGGTCCTGAAGGTGTCGGCGCAGGCAATACGGACGAAGCAAAAGCCATTGAAATGGCAAAGCGCGCCAAAGCTCTCGGCATGAAAGTTCTCGTCGATTTCCATTACAGCGATTTCTGGGTGGACCCTGGTCAGCAGAAAAAACCGGACGCATGGAAAAATGACAGCGGCGACAAACTAGTACAGGATGTTTACGACTATACGGCAAAAGTAATGCAGAACTTCAATGCCCAGGGAGTTACACCGGATATGGTGCAAATCGGCAACGAACTTAATAACGGTATGCTCTGGCCGGACGCCCAGCTCACAGCCGACAATAAAAACGGCTATACTATGCTTGCCAAACTCCTCAATGCCGGACTGAAAGCCGTTCACGACAACGATAAAAACGGACAGGTCAAAACCATGATACATCTTGCCGGTACCGATGTGTGGACTTATCATAATTTCTTCGATAAATTAATCATGGAAAACAAAGTCAACGATTTCGACATCATCGGCCTGTCCTTCTATCCGTTCTGGCACGGCACCATGGATGACCTCAAAAACACCATGAACGATATAAGTGCCCGCTACGATAAAGATGTTATTGCCGTAGAAACGGCTTACGGCTACACGCTCAATGACGCCGACTCCGAAAAGAACAATTTCGGTGCAACGGAAGAAAAAGTAGGCGGCTACAAAGCTACCGTACAGGGTCAGGCAACGGCTCTACGCGACGTTATGGCTACCGTATCCAGCGTGAACGACAACCGCGGTCTCGGTATATTCTACTGGGCACCGGACTGGGTGCCTAATCCGAAAGTCGGCTGGAAAAATCCAGACGGCGGCAACGGCTGGGATAACCAGACACTGTTCGATACGAAAGGCAACGCTCTTGACTCCATAGACACATTCAACCTCGTATCCGACCCGAACAATCCGTATGTAGAACCGACTGTCGTTTCCGTAAATCCTGTAACAGTTGAAGGAGCCGGTATTTACTCCAATATCAAAATGCCGGAAACGGTAGGCGTTGTATACTCCAACGATGCAGTAAAAAATACGTCAGTTACCTGGGACAATCCTTCGCCGATGTATACTAAAGCCGGCAATTATACCGTAACGGGAACAATCGCAGGAATTAGCGAAAAAGCCGTTGCCAATATCGAAGTCCAAAATAAGATGAACCTCGTCATCAACAGCAATTTCGAAAATGAAAAACTGGACGGCTGGACGATTACAGGCGATACTTCTTCCGTAAACCTCACCTGGAACCAGGGCGACACCCGCGATAAAGTGGCTCTTCACTACTGGGGCAACAGTGCCTTCAACGTTACTATCTCTCAGAAATTCACCGGCCTTGCCGACGGCAAGTACACGCTTTCGTGCTGGACTCAGGGCAAAGGCACGGCTTCCAATTATAAATTGTTTGCCAATATTAACGGCACGCAGCAGACTGCCGATATCAAAGATGACGGCTGGAGCAGATGGCACCAGACCGTTATCCGCGATATCGAAGTCAAAAACGGTGAAGCCGAAATCGGCTTTATCTTAAACGGGACACCTGATACATGGGGTTCCATAGACGATGTAGAATTTTATCGTCAACAATAATAAAGCCTTCTAAAAAAAATAAAATAAATCCTAAATTTTCAGCGGTTTTCTCATAAAAAGAAACCGCTCTTTTTTTCTTTAGTTCAAAATACTATATTTTTTAATTCATTCTGTAGTATAATCTTATACACTTTTCTGTTTTTTCCATGTATAATTTAAATATAGTTAGAAAAATTCATTTATTTAGGAGGTTTTTAAATGTTTGATTTAAACAAATTAGCTAATCCTGCTTATTTTGCCGACAACCGCCTGCCGGCTCACAGCGACCATTCCTATTTCGCCAATGAATGCGAAATGAATAATGATGAAATGAGCATGAGAAAATCCCTGAACGGACTTTGGTATTTTTCTTATGCCAAAAATCTGCCGTCGCGCCTTGAAGGCTTTGAACAGCCGGATTATGACTGCAAAATCTGGGATACTATCCGCGTACCGGCTCACATTCAGATGGAAGGCTACGGCAAACCTCACTATACTAATACTCCTTATCCTTGGGACGGACATGAAAAAGTAAATCAGGGAGAAATTCCGCAGGAATTCAATCCTACTGCTTCTTATGTAAAATATTTCACAGTTCCAAAAGGCTGGAAAGATGTATTTATTTCCTTCCAGGGCGTAGATTCAGCCATGACTCTTTGGCTCAACGGTAAATTCGTAGGCTACAGCGAAGACAGCTGCACTCCTTCCGAATTCGACCTCACACCGTATCTTGTGGAAGGTGAAAACAAGATTGCCGTTCAGGTTTACCGCTTCAGCTCCGGCAGCTGGGTAGAAGACCAGGACTTTTGGCGTTTCTCCGGTATTTACCGCGATGTATACTTATTCACAAAACCGCAATTACACATTGACGATTTATTCATTCACGCCGTTCCAGTAAACGATTACAAAGACGGTAAACTGACGATTGATTTCAAATGGAACAACAGCGATGCTAAAAATCTGGCTGTAAAAATGACGGATAACAGTGGCAACGTAGTCCTTGATACTGTTCAGGAAAACATCACCGGTGAAGCAAGCACTTTTACGGCTGACTTAAACAGTGTAAAACTCTGGAGCGCTGAACATCCTAACCTCTATAAAACCGTTTTCACCGTAACAGATACAAACGGCAATATCATGGAAATCATTCCGCAGAATATCGGCTTCCGTGAATTTAAAATGGACGGCAACATCATGAAAATCAACGGCAAGCGCATTGTATTCAAAGGCGTTAACCGCCATGAATTCGACTGCTATTTCGGCCGTGCCATTCCGACGGAAAAAATCGCTCATGACCTTGATATAATGAAACAGCACAATATCAATGCTGTCCGCACTTCCCACTATCCGAACAACAGCAAGCTGTATGAACTGTGCGATATTTACGGTTTATACGTAATCGACGAAACAAATATGGAAACGCACGGCAGCTGGATGGTAAAAGGTGCAGTCCGTGAAGATGAAAATACCGTACCGAATGATAATCCTGCTTGGCACGATATTATCATCGACAGAGCAAAATCCATGCTCGAACGCGACAAAAACCATGCCAGCATCATCATCTGGTCGTGCGGCAACGAATCCTACGGCGGCAAAAACATCTTCGATATGTCACAGTATTTCCGTCAGGCTGACCCTTCCCGCCTTGTTCACTACGAAAGCATTTTCTGGAACAGAAAATACAACGGCACAAGCGACATGGAAAGCCAGATGTACACGAAAGTTGCCGATATCAAAAAATTCCTCAGCCAGCACCGCGATAAACCGTTCATCATGTGCGAATACACTCATTCCATGGGCAATAGCAACGGCGGTATGCACAAATACACCGACCTGACGGACGAAGAACCGCTGTATCAGGGTGGCTTTATCTGGGATTTCGCCGACCAGGCAATCTGGGGCAGAGATATTTACGGCAATGAAGTTATGTACTACGGTGGCGATTTCGGCGACAGACCGTCCGACTACAACTTCAGTGGCAATGGTATCGTATTTGCCGACCACAGCCCGACGACGAAATTGCAGGAAGTTAAATTCAACTACCAGAACTTCGTGCTCACTCCGAGCGAAACAAGCGTAAAAATCGTCAACAAATCGCTGTTCACCAATACAAACGAATATGATTTAGTCATCACTCTTGCCAAGGACGGCAAAGAAGTTTACACGACAAAAACAGCAGCCGACATTCCTGCCGGTGAAACGGGAGAAGTTGCCATCAATTTACCGAAATTCGGCGCAGGCGAATACACTGTAACTGCTTCTTTAAAATTAAAAGAAGACACAATTTGGGCATCTTACGGCCATGAAATCGCATTCGGTCAGTATGTATTTACTTGTCAGGCAGAAACAGCACCTGCAGCACTGCCGCCGGTAAAAGTTACTAAAGGCGACGTGAGCATCGGCGTTAAAGGCGAAGGTTTTGAAATCATGTTCTCCACCGATAAATGCACGATGACTTCTTATAAATACAACGGCGTGGAAATGATTGAAGAACTGCCTCGCCTCAATTTCTGGCGCGCACCGATTGACAATGACTACGGCTGCGGCATGCCGTTTGAAACGGCACAGTGGAAACTTGCCAGCATGTACAATAAATGTACAAATTATGAAATCATCGAAAACGGCACGGCAAGCGTAGCTTTCAAATTCACTTACGAACTGGCTACAAGACCTGCTGCTTTCGTTACTGTTGTCTATACTGTAACGGGCGATGGCACGGTTAAAGTCGACATGAGCTATGACAAAGTCGAAGGTCTGCCGAACATTCCTGATTTCGGTATTCTCTTCACTATCCCTGTTGATTATGACCAGATTAAATACTATGGCCTCGGACCTTGCGACAACTATATCGACCGCAAAGAAGGCGCAAAGCTCGGCATCTTTACTTCCACAACAGAAAAAGAAATGCAGCCGTATCTCCTGCCTCAAGATTGCGGCAATCACTGCGGCATTCGCTGGATGGAAGTAACGGACAGACGCGGCCGCGGCGTAAAAATCTCCGCTGTTTCCGCTCCGATTGAAGCTTCCGCACTCTCGTACACTCCGCATGAAATCGAAAACGCGCGTCATCACTACGACCTGCCAAGACCGCATCACACTATCGTGAGAGCATCCGCCGGCATGTACGGCATCGGCGGCGACGACTCCTGGGGTGCACCGACACTTGATGAATACATCACGAAAAACGAAAGCAAATCATTCTCCTTTACATTTAAAGGTATTTAAGATTAACGCAAAAAAACGGTTAAGATTTATTTCTTAACCGTTTTTTCTTTGTACATTGAATTTTACCATCAGCTGTGCAGAATGTGTTGTTATGTACACACCGGAAATTATAATTACGGCACTGATTATCTTCTGCCACGTTATTGCTTCGCCTAAAGTAAAATACGCCGATATTATTCCGACAATCGGCAGCAGATTTAAGAATATTGCCGCATAACTTGCACCGACAAATTTCGTTCCCATATTCCAGAACATCATGGCGGCAACACCGCCGCCCCAAATCATATATAAAAATGCACATGCAGCAAGTGGCGATA
>USIX01000063.1 GCA_900554895.1 uncultured Megamonas sp.
AACAACATCCGTCTTGCTTTCTGCTTTGAAACAGCCTTTCAACAGATTGCCTGTAACAGCATCACGCACTTCATAAAAAAATTCTTCCATAATCATCTACCCTATAACCGTTTTATCAATTATATTGTGCTCCAAAAAATAATTTATACTGTCCTGCATTGTCTGCATTCCCTTCTGTCTGTTCAACTGCATCTGAGAAACAAGCTGCTGATTTTGTCCCTGTCGGATAATATTTCTTACGGACGAAACAGCCAGCAGTATTTCCATACAGCATACCAGCTCATTATTAAGTGCAGGCAGCAGTTTCTGTACAATAATACAATTTAAACTCTGGGCAATCTGTGTAAATACATTATTTTGCTCATTTTGCGGAAAAAAACTTTCCATTCGCGACAATGCTTCCTCTACCGAACCGGCATGAAGCGTTCCCAAGACAAGATGACCGGTTTCCGCCGCAGCCAATGTCGCCTGCATTGTCGGCGTATCACGGATTTCACCAATCATTAAAATATCTGGGTCCTGACGCAGTGCCATTTTTACAGCCTGAGAAAAATCCTGAAAATCTTCATTGTATTCACGCTGCTGAATTAATGATTTTTCATTAACGAAAATGTATTCAACCGGGTCTTCCAATGTAATAATATGTTTTGCATAGAACCGATTTATATATTCCAGCATGGAAGCAAGCGTTGTGCTTTTGCCTGTACCGGTCGCTCCGCAGATTAAAATAAGTCCTTTACCTTCCTGCAGCCGTTGTTTCAATACATCTGCTTTTATAAAAAAATCAATATTTAAAATATTTTTTCTTATCAAACGCACAGCCATATGAAAATTTTTCCCCGCCTTAAAAATATTCAGCCGGAAACGTCTGTCCGCATACGTATAAGCACAATCCAAAACCTTCTGCTGTCTGAGCACATCTTCCTGATATTCACTGAGTATCTGCCTTACTATGCTTATGATATCACTACTGCTGAAGAAATATGTCTCATCTATTTTCAATTCATTCTTTTGCCGAAAATAAACAAAATTATCTGCACTCAGATGAATATCTGAAGCACTCATATCTATCGCCTTTTGCAGTACCAGCTGAAATTTATTTAAACTTATAAACTCCATTCAATACCCGCCACACTTCCTGCGCTGTCGTCGTACCATTCAACACTTTTTCACGGCAGTCATCCAATAATGTCTTCATGCCTTTTAAACGCAAAAATCGTCTTAATTTCAAATCGCCCTCTCCTTTTGCAATAAACATTCGCATTGTATCATCTATTTTCAGTATTTCATGTACAGCACTTCTGCCAGAGTAACCGCTGCTGTTGCAAAAAACACAGCCCGTGCCTCGGAACAATTTTATTCCGGGATAAAACTTATCACCCAGTAAAAAAGCTTCTAGTGAATTTTCCAAAGGCATGTACGCTTCTTTACAGTTAGGACAAATCCGGCGTACCAAGCGCTGCGCTGTACTGCCCGCCAAAGCGATGGACAGCATAGCCGGTGCAATCTTCATATCCAAAAGACGGGCTATCGCTCCTACAGCACTTGCCGTATGCAGTGTAGTAAAGACCAAATGACCGGTAAGCGCCGCACGTACCGCTTCTGCTGCTGAATATTCATCGCGTATTTCTCCAATCATTACAATATCCGGATCCTGGCGGAGCACTGCCCGCAATCCCTTGGCAAAATCCATACCAGCTTTTAAATTCACCTGCATCTGATTTATGCCGGTTATTTTCATTTCAATCGGGTCCTCAATCGTTACGATATTTACATTTTCCCTATTTAAATAACTAAGAACACTGTATAACAATGTGGACTTGCCTGAATTAACCGGACCTGTAATCGTAACAATTCCGCTGGATAATTTAATCAGACTTTTAAACATTCTCAAGTTATATTCACTAAATCCCATTTGTGTCAGTGATAATATCCTGCTGCCGCCAATCAGGAGACGCATAACCATTTTTTCGCCGAATAATACGGGTATAACCGAAATTCTTATGTCAAGATGTTTCTTCGCATATAAAATACTGCCGTCCTGCGGTAATCGTTTTTCGGAAATATCCATACCAGCTGTCAGCTTTAAATACGATATCAGCTGATTTTGCACAGCAGGCGGAATTTTATAAATAAACAGCAAAACACCGTCAATACGAAATCGTATACGCAGATATTCCTCCTGCGGTTCCAAATGAATATCACTGGCATTCATGCGCACGGCATAATCAATGATTATATCGGCAAGACCGCTTATCGGTGATTTGGCCAAAGTTCCCTGCAGCAGACTGTTTCGACTGCTTACAGCCAATGACTGTCTGATTTTAGCTATACACGTATCCAAATCCAGCCGTAATTTTTCAAGCAAATTCATCACCTGCACTAAAAATAAAAAAGATGTATAGGCCTTAGCACCTATACATCCATGAATACTATGGTCTGAAATTCGCAGACTGATTTAAATTATTTACTTTGTTCCAAATACTTGCGCAGTGCTTTAACCATGACTTCAACATCAGCTTCTTTGCCTGTCCAGTACTGCAATGATGCTCCGCCTTGTTCAGCAAGCATTTTTTCACCATTTAAAATTTTATGGCCATGTTCTTCAGCTTCCCGCAAAAACCTCGTTTTGGCTGGCGTATACACAATATCATAAACAAAAGCATCATTTTTTACTTTTTCCCATTCAAGCGGCACTACGCCATCAATATTTGGAAACATCCCCAGCGGTGTAGTATTTACAAGCAAGTCAGCCTTTGCCAGCCATGCGGTAAACTCCCCATCCCGCCAGTCATATGCCTCAATACTGATTAAATCCTTAAATGAAGCCGCCAATTTTTCGCCTTTGACTTTATTTCTCACACCCAGAATGATATGAGCCACTTTTTGCTGTATAAGACCGCAGATAATAGCGCGTGATGCGCCGCCTGCACCGAAAATTACAACCGTTTTGCCTTTTAACTCAAATCCCTCTTTCAGTAAAGGATTGATAAAACCGATTACATCCGTATTATATCCGTATAACCTGCCGTTTTCTATCTTTACCGTATTGACGGCACCGATAAATTCTGCAACGGGGTCAATTTCATCCAAATACTGCATAATCGTCACCTTATGCGGAATAGTTACATTAAATCCACTGAAATTTGCAGCTTTTAAGCCCGAAACAGCCGTTTTTAAATTCTCTGGAGCTATCGGCATGGCAATATAGGCATAATCAAGTCCAGCTGCTGCAATTGCCGCATTTTGAATTACCGGTGACAGAGAGTGTTTTATTGGATAACCGATTACTCCCAGATTTTTCGTTTTTCCCGTATACATTTCATACCCGCTTTCTAAACTTTTTCCGTCAGCGACAGATTATTGCGAAGCTGTACAGCCTGAGCAATATGATTTCCACCGATACAGTCTGTATCGTTCAAATCGGCAATAGTCTGCGCCACTTTTATTATTCTATCATAAGCACGGGCACTTAAACGCATTTGTTCAAAAACTAATTTCAGCATTTGCTGAGCTTCATCCGTCAAGCGGCAAAATTCCTTAATCATGGCATGCGACATTTGAGCATTGCAGAAAATATTACAGCCTTTAAATCGAGATAACTGCACCTGCCGGGCTTTTTCCACCCGCTGACGGATTACGGCAGAACATTCTGCTTTGCTGTCAGCGGCAAAATCCTGGTAACGTACGCGCGGAACTTGAATTTGAATATCTATTCTGTCAAGCAGAGGCCCTGAAATCTTACGTGTATACCGCTTAATTTCATAATCTGTACATGTACATTCATGCAGTCTGTCATTTTTATAACCGCACGGACACGGGTTCATGGAAGCCACCAGTATCATACGCGAAGGAAATTTAAGTGAAGCATTTACACGGGTAATCAAAACCTCGCCGTCCTCCAAAGGCTGGCGAAGAGCCTCCAAAACCGACTTACTAAACTCCGGCAGCTCATCCAAAAACAAAACACCATTATGACTGAGCGTAACCTCGCCCGGCTTCGGTATCGTCCCGCCGCCGATTATACCGACACTGGATACGGTGTGATGCGGACTGCGAAACGGTCTTTGCATGATAAGACCGCCGTTACGGGATAATAATCCGGCTATACTGTAGATTTTTGTAACTTCCAAAGCCTCCTGATACGACATTTTCGGCAAAATAGACGGTAATCGCCGCGCCAGCATGGTTTTTCCCGTACCCGGAGAACCGACCATAAGCACATTATGACCGCCGGCTGCTGCAACTTCCAATGCTTTTTTCGCCATGAATTGACCCTGAACATCAGCAAAATCATCAACGAATACGCCGTTATCCGCTTTAGACGGAATACGCACAGCCGGTTCAAGTTTTCCTCTGCCTTCCAAGAAAGCAATCAGCTGCGATAATTCTTCTACAGCATAAACTTCAATGCCGTCAACCAAAAGCGCTTCATGCTCATTTCCTTTAGCTACGAAAAACCGTTTTATATTCAGCCTCTTGCACAAAATTGCCATCGGCAAAATCCCCGGCACGGTACGAACTTGTCCCTCCAGCGATAATTCCGCAACAAACATACTGTCGGTACACTTTTCCTTATCAAGATAACCATACGCCTCTAAAAGAGCAATAGCAATCGGTAAATCGAGCATGGAACCGTTTTTTCGTAAATCTGCCGGTGCAAGATTTACTGTAATACGTTTCGGCATCAAAGTGACACCGGCATTTCTTATAGCGGCACGAACACGTTCGCGTGCTTCTTTTACGGCAATATCAGCAAGACCTACAATTTCAAACTTAGGCAGCCCATTTGTAACATCGGCTTCGACTTCAATAAGCATACCATCTATACCCAGTGTCGTTGCACCGAATGTTTTAGCGAACATTTTATCACCCCTTTGGGGGCTTCATTATTTTTCTTCGCCTGTCCAGCGTTTAAACAGATTGGTCTGTACGCCTAAAGCATCACAAATTTTTCCCACCAGCATATCCACAAGTTCATCAATTGTCTGCGGTTTATGATAAAATCCCGGACAAGCTGGCAAAATACGCGCGCCTGCTTGCGATAATTTAAGCATATTTTCCAAATGAATAGCATGAACAGGTGTTTCACGCGGCACCAATATTAATTTTCTGCCTTCCTTCAAAGTAACATCAGCGCTGCGAGTCAATAAATTATCGGTAATTCCCCCTGCCAGACACCCCAAAGTTTTCATTGAGCATGGTACGATAACCATAGCTTCACAGGGAAAAGAACCGCTTGCGATAGCACTATCAATACGCTTCACATCATAGACCCTGTGAACCAATTTTGTCAACTGCTCACGGTTCACACCGCATTCATATTCAAGTACCTGCCAGCCGGCATCTGAGGCTACAAAATGCACCTCAATCCCGCAATCTGCAAGGACTTGCACCAATCGATACGCATAAATTCCCCCGCTGGCCCCCGCTACGCCGACTACAATCCGTCTTTTTGTCGAAAAATCCTTTAAAATCAAACTTCAAACGCTCCTTTCAAATGATTAAATGAAAAAATATAACTATCATAGTAAATTACTTCAATTATATCAAATCTGTACGCTGTATTTTCACTAAAGTTACAGGATAGATAGCATTGTGCCGTCTTTATGATTTTCTTTCTTTTACTATAGTTTACAAATTCCGCCGGTCTGCCGTAACGATTATTTTTTCTTGTTTTTACCTCGATAAAACAGATTGTATTATTTATTTCGGCAATAATATCTATTTCGCCGAACCGACTGTAAAAATTGCGTTTTAATATAGTGTAACCTTTATTTTTCAGGTACTTTACCGCCTCATTTTCACCCCTTAATCCCATATTTTTTTCATCTGCAATTTTCTTTTTACCGAAAACTGACCATAGACTTTATCGGTTCAAATGAACAGCGGTGAATTTTACACGGGCCGTACTTAGAAAGTGCTTCAAGATGTTCCTTTGTCCCGTAGCCTTTGTTTTGTGCAAAACCATACTGCGGATAAATTTTATCAAATTCATTCATCATCCTGTCGCGTGTTACCTTTGCCACAATAGAAGCTGCTGCGATGGAAGCGGATTTAGCATCACCTTTAACGATTGACTGATGCGGTATATCCAGACTGTCAAGCGGCATAGCATCAATTAATACTTCGTCCGGTTTTACCTTCAAACCGTAAATCGCCTGATACATTCCATTCATCGCCGCCTGATAAATATTTATTCTGTCAATCGTTTTTTTATCTACCACAGCCGTATTTACGGCTACAGCATTTGCTAAAATAATATCATACAGCTTTTCCCGCGTAGCTTCCGACAGTTTTTTCGAATCGTTTAGTTTTTCAATAAAAAAATTCGACGGCAAAATTACGGCCGATACCACTACCGGTCCTGCCAGCGGTCCTCTGCCAACTTCATCCACTCCAGCTACGATTTTGTGCCCGTGCAAAGCACATTCGTTTTCATACCTATACAAAGCGGCAACACGCTGCCGTTCTCTTTCCTGCTTGTCTCTCATTTTAGCAAGTGATTGTACCCCTTTTCGTTTATCATTTTCAATCGCCTGCCATATTTCTTCACCATTATCTGTCTCCAGTAAAGATTTTATTTCCTTTATCGATAAAT
This sequence comes from uncultured Megamonas sp., assembly GCA_900554895.1. GTDB lineage: Bacteria > Bacillota > Negativicutes > Selenomonadales > Selenomonadaceae > Megamonas > Megamonas gallistercoris. Next base: position 6,602 of record USIX01000063.1, read on the forward strand.
TGCTTATATCCATTTTTTTCACCTGCTTCGCGAATTTTATAAAATTACCCGTTGTGCCAACCAATTTTCTAACCACTACAATATTTTATATTCCGTAAAATTAAATGATACCAAGCAGCAGATATAAAGTATTGTACTGCTGATAAAGGCTAGATGTTTCTATACACAACTGGTAAAATTATATCACATAACAGACGCATCTCAAATTCACTGCATACAATCTTTGTCCTTGCAAATAATTTTCAGATTTTGATATACAAATTGACAGAATTTATGATATAATGTTGATGAAATTTAAATTATGATTATGGAGGTCTTTTACATGCCATTAGTAACAACAAAAGAAATGTTTAAAAAAGCGTATGAAGGCGGCTATGCAATCGGTGCTTTTAACGTAAACAATATGGAAATCGTTCAGGGTATCACTGAAGCTGCTAAAGAATTAAACGCTCCGTTAATTCTCCAGTGCTCCGCTGGTGCTAGAAAATACGCTAAACATCAGTACCTCGTTCATCTTGTACAGGCTGCTATCGAAGACACTGGTCTTCCTATCGCTCTGCACCTTGACCACGGCGCTGATTTTGAAACTTGCAAATCTTGCATTGATGGCGGTTTTACTTCCGTTATGTTCGACGGTTCCCACTATGACTTCAAAGAAAACATCGAAAAAACTAAACAGGTTGTAGAATATGCTCATGCTCACGGCGTAGTAGTAGAAGCTGAACTTGGCCAGCTCGCTGGTATTGAAGACGATGTTAAAGTAGCTGCTCATGAAGCACATTACACTGACCCGGCTGAAGTTGAAGAATTCGTAACAAAAACAGGCGTTGACTCCTTGGCTATCGCTATCGGTACAAGCCACGGCGCTTACAAATTCACTCCGGAACAGTGCACAAGAAATGAAGATGGCATCTTAGTTCCGCCTCCACTTCGTTTCGATATTCTTGAAGAAGTTGCAAAACGTCTTCCTAACTTCCCAATCGTTTTACACGGTGCTTCTTCCGTTCCGCAGGACTTCGTAAAAATCATCAACGAAAACGGCGGTCATATGCCGGATGCTGTTGGTGTTCCTGAAGACCAGCTCCGCAAAGCTGCTTCCATGGCTGTTTGCAAAATCAACATCGACTCCGACTTACGCCTTGCAATGACTGCTGGTATCCGCAAACATTTCAACGAACATCCAGATCATTTCGACCCGCGTCAATATGTAGCTGACGGCAGAACTAACATTAAAGCATTAGTTGCTCACAAAATTAAAGATGTTCTCGGCTGCGACGGCAAAGCTTAATTTGCTTTTGACGTATTAAATTAATCATAATATAAAAAGCTCTCTTTACAGAAAAACTGCTGTATAGTAAACTATTTTTGTAAAGAGAGCGTTTTTTATTTATAGGAGGTAATAAATTGAACACAAATCACGAAATGGTTCTTGTTATTGACTTTGGCGGACAGTATAATCAATTAATCGCCCGTCGCGTACGCGAATGCGGTGTTTATTGTGAAATTGTCCCTTATGATTATACAATCGAAAAAATCAAAGCCAAAAATCCGCAGGCAATAATTTTTACAGGTGGTCCTAGCAGCGTTTATGCCGACAATACACCTCAGGCTGACCCGAAAATTTTTGAACTCGGTATTCCTGTACTCGGTATCTGTTACGGACATCAGTTCACGGCACATAATCTCGGTGGCCGCGTAGCTCATGCCGAAGCAGGTGAATACGGTAAAATGAACATCAAATTGGATGTTACATCCGCTCTGTTTTCCGGTATTTCCCACGATGAAATCTGTTGGATGAGTCATAGAGATTATGTGGAAAAAGTACCGGAAGGTTTTAAAACAATCGCATTCACTGAACATACACCTGTTGCTGCCATGTGCAATGAAGAACTAAAATTATACGGTGTCCAATTCCATCCAGAAGTTCAGCATACTCCGTTCGGTCAGAAAATGATACAGAACTTCCTGTTCAAAATCTGCGGCTTAAAAGGCGACTGGACAATGAGTTCTTTTGCTCAGACCAAAATCGCTGAAATCAAAAAAATAGTCGGCGACAAGAAAGTTCTGTGCGCTTTAAGTGGCGGAGTAGACTCCTCTGTTGCGGCAGTTCTCGTGCACAAAGCTGTCGGCAAACAGCTTACCTGCGTATTCGTTGACCACGGACTTCTGCGCAAGGATGAAGGCGACCAGGTTGAACAGGTATTCCGCAAACAGTTCGACATGAATCTCATCCGCGTAGATGCAAAAGACCGTTTCCTTGGCAAGCTTGCCGGCGTTTCCGACCCTGAAAGAAAACGTAAAATCATCGGTGAAGAATTCATTCGCGTATTTGAAGCTGAAGCCAATAAGCTCGGTAAAATCGACTACCTCGTACAGGGTACGATTTATCCGGATATCGTTGAAAGCGGCACAAAAACTTCCGCTACAATCAAAAGCCATCATAATGTAGGCGGCCTGCCGGAAGATATCCAGTTCGACCTCATCGAACCGCTGCGCGAATTATTCAAAGATGAAGTACGTGCCGTAGGCGAAGAACTCGGTATTCCGCACGACCTCGTATGGCGCCAGCCGTTCCCAGGCCCGGGTCTTGCCATTCGTGTACTCGGCGAAATAACGGAAGAAAAACTCGCTGTAGTCCGCGAAGCGGATGCCATTTTCCGCGAAGAAATAGCCAAAGCCGGCCTTTCCGAAAAAATCTGGCAGTATTTTGCCTGCCTGCCGAATATCCGTTCTGTAGGCGTTATGGGCGACAGCCGCACTTACTGCCATACTATTGCACTCCGTGCCGTAACAAGCAGCGATGCTATGACTTCTGAATGGGCAAGAATTCCATATGAAGTTCTCGATAAAGTATCCCGCCGCATTGTAAATGAAGTACCGGGCGTAAACAGAATTGTCTACGATATAACCTCCAAACCGCCTGCTACAATCGAATGGGAATAATTCCTGCTATATAATTAATTAAAAAAACCCGCCAAATCATCTCAAATTTGATTATTTGGTGGGTTTTACTATATTAAATAAAAAGGAGCTAAAAGATGAAAGTATTAGTTTTCTGCGCTAAAGGATTTGAAACAATGGAATTCAGCGTATTTATTGACGTGTTAGGCTGGGCAAGAAATGATTTTGGACATGATATAAAAGTGGAAACCTGCGGATTTTCCAAACAAATAACAAGTACATTCAATGTAACAATTATAGCAGATAAAACAATTGACGAAATTGATGTAAACGAATATGATGCGCTCGCTATCCCTGGCGGTTTTGAAGAATTTAACTTTTATGAAGAAGCATATGATGAGCGCTTATTAGAGCTTATTAGAGCTTATCAGAGCTTTTAATAGTTAGAATAAAATAATCGCTACGATTTGTGTAGGTGCGCTTCCTGTAGGTAAAAGCGGTGTATTACTAAACAGAAAAGCTACTACATATCATTTGAAAAACGGTTACCGCCAAAAACAATTAAAAAATTTCGGCGCAACAGTAATAAATCAACCAATAATAATAGACAAAAATATCATAACATCATACTGCCCGCAGACAGCTCCTTATGTAGCTTTTGAACTATTAAACAAACTGGTTGGCGAAAAAGAAACAATTTCAGTTAAAAGAGCAATGGGATATTAAGTTTATGTAAAGGAAAATAATTATGTTTGTATACAAAAAAGCAACAATTAAAGATATTGATGTATTAACACGGACAAGAATACTTGTTCTGCGTGCCGCCAATAATTTATCTGCCGATACTAATATGAGCGAAATGCAAAAACAGTCTTATGAATATTATTTAAAAGCACTTAAAAATAATACACATATTGCTTATTTAGTTTTTAATGAAAACAGCATCGTCGGCTCTGGCGGTATTAGTTTTTTTCAAGTAATGCCCACATACCATAACCCAAGCGGATATAAAGCATATATAATGAATATGTACACCCATCCCGATTATCGCCGTCGTGGAATTGCTTATAAAATGCTGGATATTCTCGTAAACGAAGCAAAAAGCAAAGGTATCAACGCAATCTCATTAGAAACAACAGAAATGGGTCGTCCTGTATACGAAAAGTACGGTTTCGTGCAAATGAAAAATGAAATGGAATTAGTATATGATATTTCATAAAATGCTATATATCGTAGTATAATAATATAAACTAAAGAAAGTATTTGTTTGGTATAATATAAGAAAAAAGCTGTATTTATTAATTTATTTCTATTATACTGAGCAATTTTCAAACGCTTCGTTGTATCGACTAGATTTATAGAAGAACTTCAAAGGCTTTTCCCGTACAGCGTTAATAAAACGTTAAAAAATTTTTCTTTGTGTCAAAGAAAAATGAACGTAAAATAGAAAAAAATATATTAGGCATATTTAACAGTTTATATAAAAACAGTAATTCGTAAATATTATATAAGTAGTTTGCTAAAAACATAACACAAATCTCATTCAATTATGAATGAAATCTGTCAATTAAACAAAAATATTTAATAATGGATAAGATGAATATTTATGAATTTTATTACTTTGTTTAAAGTAGGACAAGTTGTTTCTAATAGTGAAATTGTATCAGAATTCAAAGTTGGCAACATGGGAGGCATGAGGCGTTCATTAACAACAGGAACATTAGTTATAATAGCTGACCATACAAAAACTTTATATGATGATAAATATTATAATAAAGAACTACATTATACAGGTATGGGCAAATATGGCGACCAAACACTTTCATCACAAAATAAAACTTTAGCAGAGTCTAATACTAATAACGTTGAAGTTCATTTATTTGAAGTATTTACTCCTAAAAAGTATACGTATCAAGGTATAGTCAAATTAACAAGAGCACCTTATCAAGAAATACAAAAAGATGAATCTGGCATTCCCCGTAAAGTTTGGATTTTTCCTTTGAAGAAAATCAAATAACTTTACAAATTAGCACTATTTTTCTTGTTCGTAGAATATGATACATTTCTTTTATGCTTAAAATACGATAATCTAAAGTGCCTTCTGTTCTTCCCTAAATTACTGTAAACCTTATTTAAGTTAAAACAAAAAAGCGATATCAGATTTTCTCTGATATCGCTAATGCTTTCAAAATGGCGGAGTGAGAGAGATTCGAACTCTCGCACGGCGGAGCCGTCTAACGA
>USIX01000064.1 GCA_900554895.1 uncultured Megamonas sp.
TAAAAAACACTGTCAGGAAGTAGGCGGAGGATTTATCATAGCTGGACAGAACTACGGACAGGGCTCCAGCCGTGAACATGCGGCGCTGGCTCCGATGTATCTTGGCATTAAAGCTGTTATTGCCAAGAGTTTTGCCCGCATTCACCTGGCAAATCTGGTAAATTTCGGTATTGTTCCGTTTACTTTCGTCAATGAGGCAGATTATGACAGTATTGATGAGAGCGATGTGCTGAAAATCACCGATTTGCATGAATTACAGCCGGGCAGGAATATGACGGTGGTAAATACTACGAAGAAGACAACATTTGAAGTGGCGCATACATTATCTGAACTTGATATCGAAATACTAATGGCAGGCGGTCGCTTAAATTATATAAAAATGGGCAGATAAAATAAAAAACAGCAGGATTTTGAATTCCTGCTGTTTTTTCATTTTTAGAGGGTTCATAAAGAATTTATAGAGAGTTTAGAGAGAGCTGATTAATTTAATTTCCAAATATCGCGGTTGTATTCGGCGATTGTACGGTCGCTGGAGAAATAACCGGCTTTGGCAATGTTTGTGAGAGATTTTTTCGCCCAGCTGAGGCGGTTTGCATAATCGGCAAAAGCGCGATTTTTTGTCTCGATATATGATTTTAAATCGAGAAGTGTCATAAACCAGTCTTTAGTGCAAAGTTCATGGTGCAGACGCTGAAGATTTTCGCTTTGACCGATGGAAATCATTTCAGGTGAAACGATAAAATCTACAGCTTCTTTTATATCATTATCGTTAGTGTAGTAACTGTGTGCATTATAATCATGTTTAGCGTAATGACTGATTACAGCGGCGCTTTCTTCGCCGAAAATATAGATATTGTCGTCGCCTACAAGTTGATGAATTTCCACATTAGCACCGTCTTCTGTACCGATTGTTACAGCACCGTTAAGCATCATTTTCATATTGCCGGTGCCGCTGGCTTCCTTACTGGCAAGAGATATTTGTTCAGAAATATCGCAGGCCGGAATTAATTTTTCCGCTTTGGTGACATTGTAGTTTTCCACCATGACTATACGGATATATTTGGAAGCTACAGGGTCGTTCAGGACAATATCCTGAAGACACAGTATGGCATGAATGATATCTTTGGCGATTACATAAGCCGGAGCGGCTTTAGCGCCGAACAGAAAAGTAATCGGTGTCTGCGGTACATAACCTTGACGTATTTTCAGCAGAAGGTGAATGATGTAAAGTAAATTCATCTGCTGGCGTTTGTATTCGTGCAGTCGTTTGATTTGAATGTCGAAAATACTGTCAGGATTGATATCTGCATTCATTGTTTTTTTCAGATAAGCCGCAAGTTCGTTTTTGCGGTTCATTTTTATCTGCAAGAGACGGTTTAGGACATTTTCATCATTGATGAACTGCATTAAATCTTCCAGTTTGGCGGCATCATGTTTGAAATCATCGCCGATTAAAGAAGTAATGTACTGACTCAATTCATGATTGCAGTGCATGAGCCAGCGGCGGAATGTTATACCGTTTGTCTTGTTATTGAATTTTTCCGGATATAGTTCATAGAAAGCATGCAGTTCCGTATTTTTCAGAATATCGGTGTGCAGGGAGGCAACGCCGTTAATACTGTAGCCGAAATGAATATCCATGCTTGCCATATGCACGCGGTCTTCTTTATCGATAATCTGCACTTTTTCATTTTGGCTGCGGGTGAAAGCAACTGTATCAAGTATTTCAATTATCGGAACGAGATGTGGTACGACCTGGCGCAGATAATCCATTGGCCATTTTTCCAGTGCTTCGGCAAGTATTGTGTGATTGGTGTAGGCACATGTATTTGTCACGATATGAACAGCGTCTTTTAAGTGAACACCGTCTTTCATCAAACGATAAATAAGTTCAGGAATGATTAAGGACGGATGGGTATCATTGATTTGGATACATACGTTTTCATGCAGTTTATGAATATCATGGCCTTTGGTTTTTTCTTCCATGAGAATTAACTGAGCAGCATTGCTGACCATGAAATATTGCTGATAGATACGCAGCATCTGCCCTTCTTTTGTGCTGTCGTCTGGATACAGAAATAAAGTCAGGTTTTTCTTAATGTCGGTCAGATTAAAAGAGATGCCGTCATCTGCTACAATGTTTTCGTCTACACTGTCAAGGTCGAATAAATGCAATTTGTTGAGACCTTGATTGTAACCGAGAACGTCGATATCGTAAAGATGGGAATGAAGCGTAAAATCTTTAAACTGTACATCGAAACCAATATTTGTATCGTTAAGCCAGCCGGGGTTTTGTATCCATTCATTTTTTGTTTCTTTTTGCAGATGGTTTTCAAATTTCTGCTTGAATAAACCTAAATGGTAATTTAAGCCCACACCGTCGCCACAAAGATTGAGCGTGGCGATGGAGTCCAGAAAGCAGGCGGCAAGTCTGCCAAGACCGCCGTTGCCTAAAGACGGTTCAAGCTCTACTTCTTCAATGTCGCTTAATTTTTTGCCATGCTGGCAAAGCAAATCATCAATTTCATCGTAAATACCGAGGTTGATTAAATTATTGGATAATAATTTACCGATAAGAAATTCTGCGGAAATGTAATATAATTTACGTTTCGTTACAGTTACGGGACGGTCTTTACTCAGTGATTTAACAAGCATTAATAAAGCGATATATATTTCTTCATTAGTGCAAGTATCAATATCTTTCTGAAATTGTGTCTGCAATAGATTATTTAACTTAGTTAACATAATGTCATCCTTCTTTTTAAATTTGTAAATAAGTTGTTTGTATAAAATGTATTTATGTCTTGTTTAACTTAATATAAACGGTTTAATTAAAGTTGTCAATGAAAATATTTATGTTAAATGTTGTTAAAATATTGCTAGGATGTTGCAAAGAAATCCCGTAATGGTATTAATAACAGGCTTTGGAAAAAACGGGTCAAAGTGACTGATAACAGAAATTATTTAGCGGTAAAATCGCTAATACGGCCGTAGGTAGCCGTAATATGGGAGATTTTTTCAATGAGAGCGTCATTTAGCTGGCCGGAAGTCATTTTCCAGCACCAGTTGCCGCCGAGTGTGGACGGTTTATTGATGCGGGTGCAGTTATCAAGTCCTAGCCAGTCTTGCAGCGGAATAATGCAGGTGTCGGCGACGCTCTGCATAGCAAGACTGATGGATTTGTCAAGCAGTTTTAAATCATCCTGCGTATCGGTGCACAAGTAGCGGCGTAGCGCGTCTTTTTCCTCCGGCAGAATGGATTTGAACCAGCCGAGCATTGTTTCATTATCATGTGTCCCGGTGTAAACAATGCAGTTATGGTCATAGTTATGCGGCAGATAATTATTGGCACCGCTGGAGTCGCGGCTGTCAAAGGCAAATTCAAGTACTTTCATGCCGGGATAACCGGTGTCTTTAACGAGTTGGCGTACAGAATCTGTCAGATATCCTAAATCTTCGGCGATGATTTTCCTGTCGCCGAGAGCAGCTTTTATCTGATGAAATAATTTCATGCCAGGTCCTTTTTCCCAGTGACCACCTCTGGCTGTAGTGTTGCCGTACGGTATGGAATAATATTCGTCAAAGCCGCGGAAGTGGTCGATGCGTACTACGTCATACAGTTCATAGCACCAGGCAATGCGGGAAATCCACCAGGAATAATTCTGCTGTTCGTGTATCGGCCAGTTATAGAGCGGATTGCCCCAAAGCTGTCCGTCAGCGGAAAAGCCGTCCGGTGGGCAACCGGCAACAGCTACCGGTTCAAGTTTTTCATTAAACTGGAACAAGTATGGATTGGCCCAAGTATCGGCACTGTCATATGCTACGTAAATCGGAATATCGCCGATAATGTCGATACCCTGCGAGTTGGCATAGGCTTTAAGGCGCTTCCACTGCTTAAGGAAAATGAACTGCAGGAATTTATAGAACATGATGTTTTCCTGTAGTTTATTAGTATAATATTCAATGGCGTTTTGCCATCTCAGGCGGATATCCTCCGGCCATTTTTGCCAGGCAGTGCCGGAAAAGAAATATTTCAGTGCCATGAACAGAGCATAATCATTGAGCCAGTAAGACTGTTCATGCACAAATTGCTGAAATTCGCTGTCGGATTCAATATTGCTGCGCTGAAAAGCTTTTTTTAGCAGAGTAAATCTCGTATTATATAAATTTGCATAGTCAATCGTTGTGTTTTTTTCTTTTGGCGGCAGTTCATCGGCTGAAAGCCAGTTATTTTCAGTCAGTTCATCAAGAGAGATAAAATACGGGTTGCCGGCAAACGTGGAAAACGACTGATACGGCGAATCGCCATAGCTCGTCGGCCCAAGCGGCAGGATTTGCCAGTAACGCTGATGTGCCTGTTTTAATTGGTCAATGAATTTGTATGCTTCACTGTCGAAGCAGCCGATGCCATAACCGCCCGGCAGGGAAAAAATAGGTAATAAAATTCCGCTCGTTCTCATTGTAGTGCTCCTTTAATTTATTTCACATTCGGCCAGTACGGCATAGTGGTCGGATATTACAGGACCATTGATGCCGTTGAATATGGATTTTTGTGATTTAACATTTATTTTTTTATTGCAGAAAATATAATCAATGCGAATAGCCTCGCTTTCTTTGGCAAACCAGCCGGCAATAGCGGAGGAACTGGTGATGCCGCTGTCCTTTTCTTCAGCCAATGTATACAGGTCATGCCAATTATCACCGGTGATAAGACTGTAGCCTTCACCCTGTATATCGCTGCGATTGTTGAAATCGCCCATTATGAAAATCGGGTCGTCTTTTAGCGGTTCGAGTGCCTGCATTAAATTGTGCCAGTGATTAATGAAAGGCTCTTCATCATCTTTCCACCAGCCCATATGAACGCAGACAAACCAGCATTTGCCGTTTTCCGTCTGACAGCAGACAGCAAGAGCTTTACGCGTTTTGTAATTTGTCGGTGATTGAGTGAGTGATAAAGGAATTATTTTCGTGCCCAAAATAGGATAGCGGGAAAACAGGGCGATACCTTCATCATAAATATTGTAGCCGAGATGGCAACTTTCCCAAATCCAGTTGTAGGATATACCGTGTTTTTTCAGCAGTTCGTCAACGTATAAAGCGTGATTGTTCTGTTTCAGCATGGTATGACCGTAATAACCAGCAGGATTTTCAGCCAGTACCGGCAATTTATGCGACTGATTTACCTCCTGCATGGCAAAGACGTCAACCTTTTCTTTGATGATATGTTCAACAAAGGAATATGTTTTGCTGGTGTAATTTTCTTCTAAAAGACTGTGTGTGTTCAATGTTAAAAGTTTCATATGCGTCACCTCATAAAAATAACTATATAACAATTTTAAACTAGATGAGATGAATTTATCAAAAATGAATGAAAAATTATATTTTTATTATAATCGCTTGTGCAAATTATTGCAATAGTTTTTCTGCAAAATTTTAGTAAAATATAAAATAAATTTGTGCAAATTAATGAAAATAATTGCGCGAAAATTAAATGGATGAAGCCGGTTTTTTATTGACATAGCAGGCAGTATTTCATAAAATTATTAGTATATTCAAGGAGGTTTATTCATGGCTGTTACAATAAAAGATGTAGCTAAATTAGCGGGAGTTTCACCGTCTACTGTATCAAGAACGTGTAAAAATCATCCGTCTATCAGTCAGCAGACGAAAGATAGGGTAAAAAAGGCAATGGAAGAGCTGGGATATATGCAAAATAATTTGCATACAGTGGCAAATATTCGCAATATCGGGGTTGTTTTTCCGAAACTCAGAAATGATGCGTATGAAAATCCGTTTTATCTGGAAGCATTGCGAGGTATCGGCCAGTATTGCAATAGAAAGAAATATACCATGCTGGTGATAACGGGCGAAAATGATGCCGAGCTTATTGAAAGCATAAAATCCTCGCAGGCAGACGGATTTATCTTTCTGTATTCGAATGTGGATGACATGATAATAAATTATATGTATGAAGAACAGCGGCTGTTTGTTTTAATCGGTAAGGCAACTAAAATGATTAACGATACGATTTATGTAGATAACGACAATGTGCAGGCAGCAAAAGAGGCAACGGAATATTTGATTTCTTTAGGGCATAAAAAAATAGCCTATGTCGGTACGGATAGCCACAGGGTTTTTTCCAGTGACAGGAAAGCGGGATATCTTTTGGCACTGAGTGAACATAATCTGCCATATAGAGAAGAATATTGTCTGGAATTGTCAGCAGAGTTTGAGCCGGAGTATAAAAATCTGAAAAAACTGCTGTCAAGCGATGAAAGACCGACAGCAATTCTCGTATGTGATGACGTGCTGGCTGTTTCTATTGAAAAGACGATTAGACAGTGCTGTTTATCAATACCACAGGATTTGTCCATAATCAGTTTTAACAATTCGATTTTTGCACGTATGATGAGGCTGACTTCTATTGATATAAATTCATATCAGCTCGGTATAGAAGCGGCATCGCAACTCAGTAAGCATATTGAAAATCCTGAACTGTTCGCGACGAAAATAATTGTACCGTATTTTATGGTGGAGAGAGAAAGCTGCGCCAAGAGAGTTGATTATTAAATTTTTATTAAAAAAGGTTTTGTAGGGTTTTTGGCTAGACAAAACCTCTTTTTTTTGTGTTATAATATTAAATTGGTTAAAGAAAGTAATATTTTGAAGCGATTTTTATTATTAATGGGGGCGAAGATTTGAGTCAGGAAGAAGAAAAGCAGCAGCCAACTGAACAAAACAATGCCGAAATAGTTGAAAAAGTGCAGAATAATTCTTATACGGTCAGAATTATTCCTGATAAGACAGATGATATAAAATTATTTACGGTAACAAAAAGCATGGTTAAATATCTGTTGGCTTCAGCTGTGATTTTACTGATTTTGGTAATCGGTTCACTTGGTTTTGCCGGTTATGCGTATATAAATAATCAAAGCGATAAAGAGCATATCCGTCAGCTTCAGGAAGCAAACACCATTCAGCAGCAGCAATTGTCGGAGCTGGATAAAAAGGCAAATTCTCTGCAAGAGGATATGGACCAGTTGATTAATTTGGAAAATGAACTGAAACAGCTTTCCGGTATTGAAATCAATGATGAAAATACGGCAGACAGCAGCACGGATGCAGCGCAGAACGGACAGGGCGGACCGTATCCGCAGGCACCGACAATAGCTGATGTGCGCAATACTCTAAATAATATCGAGAATAAAATGTCCGGTCAGCGCAACAATATGCAGCAGTTGAAATTGGAACTGCAGAAGGCAATTGTCATGAAACGCCAGCAGATAGCCATTTCCAATCAAACAATTTCCATAACTCCGTCCATTTGGCCGTCGCAGGGCGTTGTAAGTTCTCCGTACGGACTTCGCTGGGGCGGCAGTGATTTTCATCCGGGTATCGATATAGCCAATGATATGGGAACACCGATTAGGGCTACGGCTGACGGTACGGTAAGCGTAGCGGGCTGGAACTCCGGCGGTTACGGCAATATGGTCGATATTGACCACGGTAACGGCGTAATGACGCGATATGGACATGCTTCGTATGTGGTAGTAACGGCGGGTCAGCATGTAAAACGCGGTCAGATTATTGCTTATATGGGCAGTACGGGATTTTCCACCGGTCCGCATGTACACTATGAAGTACGTATAAACGGACAGGCAGTTGACCCTTCGGGATATCTGTTCAATTAAAAACAGCCTTGCAGGTTTAGAAATAGACTTGCAAGGTTGCTTTTTTATGATTAAAATACATTATAAAATTTAGGCAGTTTATAAATAAAAATTATTTTTTCATCTAACTAATGTAAAGTTGTTAATTTTTGTGATATAATATAAAAACATCTATATATTTGCAAAATGATTGCAAATGCAGAATTTATAAGGAAAAATCAAATATTTTATTGGAAAAATATGGTTTAGGAGATGTTTTTAGTGGCTAATGAACAGAAAGATAAAGTACTCTCTCCACAGGAAATTGTGGAAAAAACGACAATAGCAGATGTATATCGTGCTGTTAAAAATTTGGATGGAATTATAAGAAAAACGAAACTTATTCATAGCGACTATTTTTCCGAGCTGTCGCATAATGATGTTTATATAAAACCGGAAAATCTGCAAAAGACGGGTTCCTTTAAACTGCGCGGGGCTTATAATTGTATAAGCCAGCTTACGGATGAACAGAAAGCACACGGCGTTATCGCGGCATCGGCCGGAAATCATGCGCAGGGTGTAGCATATGCGGCACAGAAACTCGGTGTAAAAGCTGTCATCACGATGCCGGCGACAACACCGCTTTTAAAAGTGGAAGCAACACGTGCCTACGGTGCAGAAGTTGTACTGTCCGGGGATGATTTTGACGCTGCGGCGGCAAAAGCGGTGGAACTGCAGCAAAAATATCATTATACATTTATCCATCCGTTTAATGATATTGAAGTTATCTTAGGTCAAGGTACGACTGCACTGGAAATTATTGATGATTTGAAAGATGTTGATGCTATTTTAGTACCGGTCGGCGGCGGCGGATTTGTCAGTGGTGTTGCTGTAGCAACGAAAATGGTAAATCCTCATGTAAAAGTAATCGGCGTGGAACCGTGCGGTGCGGCCTGTGTTAAGGAGTCCCTGCAGGAAAATAGAATTGTTACGCTGCCGAGTGTGGATACGGTGGCGGAAGGTACTGCCGTAAAGACGCCGGGGGATGTTACATTTGAATTTATTAAGAAATATGTAGATGATGTGATTACGGTTTCCGAATTTGAAATCATGTCAGCGCTATTATCCCTGATTGAAAAACATAAGCTTATCGCTGAAGGCGCTGGTGTTCTTTCGTTGGCGGCAAGCCGCAAATTACCGTTTAAGGGTAAAAAAGTTGCAGCTATCGTCAGCGGCGGCAATATTGATATTTCTACAATTTCAGCACTTATTGATAAAGCGCTTATTGCCCGCGGCCGTGTATTCTGCTTCAGTGTACAGCTGCCGGATAAACCGGGACAGCTTCTGGCAATATCGCAGATTTTGGCAGACCTCAATGCTAATGTAATAAAACTTGACCACAATCAGGCTAAAGTAACGGACAGCTTTAAAAAAGTTGTGCTGGAAGTTACAGTGGAAACAAACGGTATAGAACATATCAATCAGATAACAGAAGAACTGCGTAAAAACGGCTTTAAGATAAAGAAAATATATTGATGTTCATTTTTCTTTGATGCAAAGAAAAACGAACCAAAAAGAAACGTTTTTTAGCGTTTCGCTTACACTGCACTGGGCAAGCCTTCGAGGCTTATATATGGATGCAGTCGGTACAACGGCTCGAAACATTTTGAATTTAGCTCGTGCCTTCTGAGCTATAGCAAGAACTTGAATTTGAGCTGAAGGGCACTGTAATTTGTAAGCTGTGCTGAAACTTTGTCTGCGTTAGAGATTTTCACGGTAGCTTTAGCTATTAAAAAGAAAAATTTTTAGCTGTGGTTTTAGTCCAAACTGTTTGAGCACAAGCGAGTTTTTGGACGTTACAGATAAAAATTTTTCTTTTTAAAGTGAAAATGCCTACGCAGTGCACGAACTCAAAGCATTTCTTTTTCGGCAACTTTTCTTTGTGTTTCAAAGAAAAATTGCCCGGCGCAATATAAGAATAAATTAAGAAATTAATTCTTTTCATATTATATTGTGCCGAACCGGCACTCTTAAAAATTTTTTCTTTAAATTTGTTTTCTTTAAAATTAAAGAAAACGATAAATAGAAATATTGAAAAATAGTCAGCACGATATATAAAAACCCCAAAGAAATTCAATTTCTTTGGGGTTTATTTTTTTAGTCTAAAGGTACAACAGAAGCTTTGCGCTGGTTAAATTGCAGGCAGGTTGTATAGCCGAAGGATTTGGCATAAGTGATTGCCTCATCGATATAATTACCGCAGTGTTCAGGCTGATGGGCGTCAGAGGAAGTGATTATAGGAAGGTTGTAATCACGGGCTATTTTCATAAAATCAGGATACGGAGATATTTCCTGGATTGGATAGCGGTAATATGTACCGGTATTAATATCCACTGCCATATTCGCTTTCTGCATGGCTTTGGCCACACGGATTAAATACGGCGTTACATCAAAATCAGGCAGATTTTTGAACAAACGGATATTAAACGGATGGCCCAAAATATCATAAATCTGCGAAGCGCAGAGTTTTTCAACTTCTTGTGCATACCATTCGTATATTTCTTTTAAATCGTGATTGTTCCATTCGTCCTTAATCGGCGAGGAGTCATACGCCCAGCCGTGCAGAAAGTGGATGGAACCGATGATATAATCAAATTTGTAAGGAGCTAAAATTTCGCGAACTTTGTCCTGGTTTTGAAAATTGCAGACCTCGATGCCGATTTTCACTTTGTAGCCGAGTGTGCGCAATTTTTGGATAAAGTTGAAATAATCATCTAAAGTATATTTGAATTTATTTTTTTGCAGCCATTGCTGCTGAAATGTGCCGACAAAAGAATTGTCGAGGATTAAATCCTGATAATACAGTTCTTTGAATTCAGGAAAAGTGTGGCTGTGTTCGGAGATGCCAATTTCATCTAATTGATGTGTTCTGGCACTGTCGAAAAAGCCTTTGACCCAATTTTCGTCATATGAACCGTATTCAAAGTGCATATGGTAATCTAATTTCATATTGGCATCTTCTTTCTGGTGAAGTTATTTTTGTTCAGCTAACAGTTTACGAATAGTGTTCATTACACCGTTTTCGTAGTTCGGCGGTGCAATAAAGCGGGCAATTTTTTTTAGTTCCGGAGCGGCGTTTTCCATAGCGTAGCTGTAATATACGGATTGCAGCATTTCATAATCGTTCAGGTAATCGCCGAATGCCACGCATTCTTCCGGTTTTATATTTAATTTTTCCTGCAGTTTTTTTATGGCAAGACCTTTGTTGGCACCGATAGGCATGATATCCACCCATATTTCGCTGCTTAAAACGACCTGTACTTTTTCGTTGAGCGACTGCAGTTTATTGTAAATATTTTCGCGGGCATGATGATTGAGTGCATCGCAGATGGAAAATTTGATGATGTCATCATCTATGTGGGAAAAATCTTCTACAACAGTATAATGAGTAAAGTACAGATTTAATTCTGCAACGAAGGCAGGATGCTGGGACATAACGTAAGAACTTTTTTTACCGCTGACAACAACGAATACATCAGGCAGTTTGAGCACCTGTTCTAGTACGAGTGCTACATTATCGGATGAAAGCGTATACGAAAACAGTTCTTTATCATGCTGGCAGACGTAAGTGCCATTTTCGGAAATGAACAGCAAATCATCTTTATACTTGGGAAAATGAACAGCCAGTGCCTGATATTGGCGACCGCTGGCTGGTGAGAACATGATGTTTTTTTCTTTCAGCAGCTGCATGACTTCATCAAAATCCTCCGGCAGCTTGTTATGGTCAACAAGCAAAGTTCCGTCCATATCAGAAATAATCCATTTAATCATAGAAAAAGCTCCTTTGCGATTAGTTAAATAATTTTGATTACAAAAAGAGTTTATCATAAAAATATTTTTAGTGAAAGGAGGACATTTGACCGAATTAAATAAAAAAGGAGGAAAGAATGTGTCTTTCCTCCTTTTCAGGGCATAAAAAAACTACCCAAATGAGAGAGGGTAGGTACTTATTTTATATGGTGGGCGGTAACAGGATCGAACTGCTGACATCCTGTT
>USIX01000065.1 GCA_900554895.1 uncultured Megamonas sp.
ATGGCGGTTTTATATATCGGCATTCTGTTTTTTCACTTTGGTCTTTTAAGGCACGTACGGGCGTAGGCATTAAACCGGAAACGTATGCCGTGCTTTCTCAGCACCCGCGTATTACGGCCGTGAAAGAAGCCAGCGGCAATATCAGTCAGGTAGCTGAAACGATGGCTTTATGCGGAGACAATCTCACTTTCTATTCCGGCAACGATGACCAGATTATTCCTCTCATGTCGCTTGGCGGACAGGGCGTTATTTCCGTTCTTTCCAATGTTATGCCGCAGGAAACGCATGATATGTGCCAGTTATTCCTTGACGGTAAAATAGAAGAAGCGGCGAAAAAACAGCTGGAATATTTCCCGATGATTAAAGCTCTGTTCTGTGAAGTAAATCCAATTCCGGTAAAAGTCGCACTTCGCTTGATGGGCTTTAATATGGGTCCGCTCCGTATGCCGTTGTGCGAAATGGAAGATGCGCATTTGGAACAATTAAAAACGGCTATGCGCCAATTTAATTTAATCAAATAATATAATTTAAATAGAAAAAGCTAATGCAGTTTATTCATAATTGCATTAGCTTTTTTATTTATAATCTATGCGGTTTTTTCGGTCCGGGCGGAGCAACATCACGCATGGTATTGCGAATTTCCTGCATCTGTTCATCCGTTATGCCTAATCTGTCTGCAACAGTGTTCCAGTCGGTTTTCGGAGGATTGTGCATGGAGATGATATCTTCCGGCGAAGCGGTGCAGTATTGAGATATCAATATGCCGTGGAGAACATCGCCCATGCTGTAATTTTTCTGGAGCAGGCGGGTAATGATTGTTTTATTTACGGATAATTTTTCGCTTAAATACTGAGCAGCCAAATCATCATGTGCCGCTTTTATATCGTTTGGTGTAAGCCCGAGCAGATATTCAACACGCGGCCAGGAATTTTCATCTTTTAAATTCATTACATCTGTAAATGATTTTTGCGAAGCATAGGCTAAGAAAGCACCATGACTGATTTCTTTCAGTTTCCAACCTTTATTGTAATATTGCATGAGCAGGGATTTTTCGATACCGTATATATCACTCAACTGTTGCATTTCTGTATCAATACGAACCTGCGGAGCAACGCGTTCCATTTTGGGTGGAGGCGGCGGTGCAGCGTTGACTAAAAGTGGGTTGAACTGACTGCCGATACCGCTTAAAAGCAGAGTTGCGGCAGCTACGGTTAAAATTTTTGCCGGTTTTTTCATAGATATCACCTCTGTTAAATTATTTTGTTTATATTATAACAGATTTATAAAATATCGTAAAATATAATGGTATTTCCCATCTGAATTTTATCGCCGGGGCACAGACAGAAGCTGGATATTTTCGTGTCGTTTACGGTGGTTCCGTTTAAACTGTTGGCATCGTGCAGTATATGACGGCCGTTTTCAAATGTAATGTAGGCGTGCAGGCGGGAAACATTGATATCGGTAATAATGAATTCATTTTTATCGCGCCGTCCGATATGAATTTGTTTATCGCCTATTTCCATGTAGGAATCCTTATCCGGTCCTTCTGTTATGGTCAAGGAGGCAAATTTCATTTCCTGATTGATTTTCGGCGAACCGCTAAATAATTCTTTGCCGCCTGTCGGTACGATAATAGTTCCCTGTGTTCCTTCCGTATTGGCAGAAACACTGCTCTGAATTTGTGTGTCGGGACTGAATGAGGCTTTGATATCACATACGCCTAATTTTAAATCGAGAGATTTTAATATATTAATTGTAGGTTTTTTTTTCATGAAATAATCTTTGATGATTACGGATTTATAGAGGAATAATTTGAGTTCGATTAAATTCTGCGGCGTGTTCAATTCGGCATAATCTTTCTGGCTCATAGTGAGGGTGAATGTATCCGGCACGAATATGGCGCGATTGATGCGCTGTTTGTGGCGTATCAACAGGCGGTCGAGAATTTTTTCGATTTCTGCCAGCTGCAGATTGCTGGAGAATTTGCGATTGAAAAAGCCTTCAATATTTTTTTCCAGAAAATCTTCCATGCGTGAGAAAAACATAGTATTCATCTCCAATTTGATTTTATAAATGTTTGTTGCGCAGCTGGCCGCAGGCAGCGTTTATATCTGTTCCCATTTCCTGACGAACGGTGGCGGTAATGTGATGGTCGTTCAGATAACGGGCAAATGTTTTGATGCGAACGGGAGAGGGACGGTTGAAATTGCGCTCTTTGACAGGATTGATGGGAATTAAATTAACGTTTGCCAGCTGATTTTTCAGCAAACGACACAATTCTTCCGCCTGTTCAAGATTGTCATTGTATTTGTCGATTAGAATATATTCATAGGTAATGCGGCGTTTGGTAGTATCGGCGTAATGAGTAGCGGCACGGATTACTTCTTCCAGCGGGTAGCGTTTGTTAATAGGCATTAAGGCCGTACGCAGTTTATTGTTCGGTGCGTGCAAAGAGATGGAAAGGGTAATCGGAAGATTTTCTTTTGCCAGTTTTTCAATACCCGGCACGATACCGGAAGTCGATACGGTGATATTGCGGTAGCCCAGATTAAGACAGTACGGTTCGTGTACAAGACGAATAAATTTTAAAACGTTGTCGTAATTGAGCATCGGTTCGCCGGAGCCCATGATTACGATATTATTGATTTGCTCACCCGTTTTATTTAAAAGTTTCTGAATGAACATTGCTTGGGCTAAAATTTCACCGGCGGATAAGTTTCGCGCCATGCCGTGCAGGGTGGAAGCACAGAAGGAACAGCCCATATTGCAGCCTGCCTGTGAGGAAACGCAGATACTGTTGCCGTAACTTTGACGCATTAGAACGGTTTCAACACCGATACCGTCATCGAACTGCAGAAGAAATTTCGTCGTTCTTTTGTCGGCGGAGTCCAGCCGGTCCCATGATTTGGCGCGTTCAATAATAAATTCCTGCGATAATTTTTGGCGCAGGTCCTTAGAAAGATTTGTCATCTGGTCGAATGAAACGGCATGTTTTAGATAAAGCCATTCAATAATTTGTCTGGCGCGGAATTTCGGCAGTTTCAATGTCGTTATTAATGAAGTAAGTTCATCTAAATTAAGTCCGAAAATGTTAGTCATAATGAGTCCTTTCGTGGATTATCCTAGGATTTGCGTATCAGGCGGGCGATAAAAAAGCCGTCGGTATGGTCAACATGAGGCATTAGTTGCAGAGTTCTGTTTTTTGATTTATGCTTGAACGGCAGATACTTATGCACGTCGTCCAAAACGAAATTCGGCTGTGCTGTTAAAAAAGCGTCAATAACGTTTTGATTTTCTTCAGGCATAATGGTACAAGTGCTGTAAACAAGTACACCGCCTATTTTTACGGCTTTAGCAGCTGAATGCAGAATTTCCAACTGGAGCGGCGGCAGTTCATAAAGTAATTCTTCCGTTTTATTCCAGCGGGAGTCGGGTTTGCGGCGCAATACGCCAAGACCGGAGCACGGAGCATCAACGAGAATTTTATCGGCTTTCTGCGGATATAAATCACCGATTTGGCGGGCATCAAGAAGCTGTGTTTCGATAATGTCTATGCCGAGGCGAGCGGCATTTTCATTGATGATTTTCAATTTGTGCTCGTAGATATCGCCGGCAATAACTGTACCTGTATTGTTCATTAGTGCGGCAATATGCGTCGTTTTGCCGCCCGGTGCACTGCAGGTATCGATTATAAAATCACCCGGTTTCGGGTCAAGTACATGAGCTACCAGCATGGAACTTTCATCCTGCACTTGCGCAAGACCATTTTGCAGCGGTTTCAATGTATTAAGAGCAGGGTGCTTTAAACAGACAATTCCTTCCGGCGTTAAATCGGAAGAATTTACTTCGCAACCGGAGTTGTTCAGTTCATTTATTAATTCCTTCCGCGGGATTTTCAAAGTATTGGTTCGCAGCACAAGCGGCGCATTTGTATTATTGAACCGGCAAAGAGCGAGAGCGGCTTCACTGCCGAATGTATGAATGAATTTTTTTACAAGCCAGAGAGGATGCTGTTCACGCACAGATATTTCGGCAGCTTTATTACCGGTCGGCATAGTGTATTTTTCCGGTTGGCGGATTAAATTGCGCAGTATACCGTTGACGAATTTGGCTGAGCCGGGATTGCTGAATTTTTTAGCGAGATTTACTGCTTCGTTGCAGGCGGCAGAAGACGGGATTTTATCCATGAATACAATTTGATAAATACCGAGGCGCAGAATGTTTACAATAACAGGTTCTATTTTACCGAGAGGGCGATTTATGAATTTTTTCAAAATCCACAGCAGCGTATCGCCTGCCTTGACTGTACCGTATACAAGTTCCGTTATAAAGCGGCGGTCCTGGTCGGAAAGGCTGTTTTTCGTCAAGTGGCGGGACAGGGAAATATTAGCATACGCTTTTTCCTGATATATTTCATTTAGAATGTTTAAAGCAATAGCACGGGCATTCATATAATTTTAATGAAAATCTCCTTTATAATTTATTAAACTAAAAGAGACGCTGAAAAGCGTCCCTTAAAAACATATTCATTAAAGTGAGTAAACTCTTTAATTCACTTTAATTATACCATAATGATATTTATATGCAAGTTGACATACTCCCCATAGCTAAAGCTAGGAAATTCTGGGATACTAGCGAACCTTGCTATCAAAAATAGTCTTACGAGTTCTCTCCACAATGGACAATGCCCTGCTCATATCTATTATTTACAGATATATATTAGCATGTAGATATAAAAAATTCAATGGTCCGGCTTCAATTACTTACGCAAATTTACGGCACATTCGGTAAAAAGATTTTCTCTGAATAATTTAAGCACAGGTGCAATTCTGTTTGTCACGGCAAATGATTTTCGTATCAGCTAGATTGATAATATCCGTTTCCAATATCAGATTACTGATGAAAGAGGAGGAAATTTCTCCGCTGAGCGGATTTTTAACGCTGTCGATACTGTTTAAAATATAAGCTGATACATCACTGCGCTCAAAAGCAAGGTCGGTATTTTCCATGGTGCAGTCTGTAAGTTTCAGATTTTTGCAATAGCAGAGAGGCTGCGTGCCAACTATTTTACAACGGATAAACGTAAGATTTTCAGCATACCAGCCAAGATATTCACCGTATACAACAGAGTCGAATACTGTTACATTTTTGCTATGCCAGAAAGCATCTTTCGTTTTTAGTTCACAGTTGCGGAACGTAGCATTTTCTATATATTGAAAGGAATATTTGCCGTTCATTTTTAAGTTATTGACAATTAGATTGCTGCTTTCAAAAAAAGGATATTCAGATATAAGTTCGCAGTCATTGATATTTATATCATGACATTTCCAACCAAATTCGGCTGAATTGATACGACAGTTTTCCAGTTGGACAGTAGAACATTCGCGCAGTGCTTTAATACCGTTCAGGTTGCAGTTTGTTAAACTGATATTGCTGTCATACCACATTGCGGCGCGGCATTTGTCCGTCATGGCGGAATTTATTATTTTTGTATTGTGATTGTGCCAGAGCGGGTAACGAAGGTTGAAGAAACAGTTTTCTACAGAAAGATTTGTTGTTTCTTTTAAAGCTGATTCTCCGTCGGCCGGGCCGTCAAAGGAACAGTCTATAACCTGAGCGTGGTGAATACCGTATAATGCACGTTCGTTATCATATGTTTTATTAATGTATTGCATAATCTCAATCCCCTTTGTCATATTGTCTGATTAATATATCATCTGAAGTGGACTTAAAGTCAATGACCTTTGATATATTTTTACCTGTTGTGTCAATTATTTTTTTAGCAGTACAATACTTTAGATGTAGTACAATATCGAGCGGCTATAAAGTATCATGTTGCTGATACAGGTTAGATATTTTTATTAATACAGCAGGTATTTTTATAATAGGATTATTTAGATAAAATAGCAAATAGTTATATTGAATGTTTAATTATAGTTAAAAAGCATAAAAAGACTGCATTGCCGAAAAATCAGGCTATGCAGTCTTTTTAGTTGAATAATTAATTGTTATCGTAGATTTCTTTTAAAAGCGTTTCTTTACGCAGGGAAAGACATTCGCAGTTTCTGTCCTGGCGGGCAAGAAAACGAACAGTATCGAGCAGGATTTTACTAATCATCGGCGCGTCATCATAGAAGATATCTTCAAGTTCCTGATGTGACCATGATTTGCGGATACCTTCGCCGTAGTTTACAACATAGTACAAACCGGCATAGCAGGCACCGATTTCACGTGCAAGATAAACTTCCGGACAGATAGACTGGCCGACAATATCAGCATGACCATTCAGCATGGCGATTTCTGCCGGACTTTCAAAATGACGGCCGTCCGTGTTGGCATAAGTTCCGCGTGTGAAAATACGACCCGAAAAATGTTTGCGTGTATTTTTAATAAGTTCAGCACGCATCTGCGGGCAAAGTGCATCGCGCATTACGAGCAGGTACCGCCCTTCCAGTCCGACATCTTTGCGCACAGACATATCGAGGTAATCATCAGGAATAAGAAAATCTCTGGTGTCGAGCAGTTTGTTGATGGTACCTACGCCGCCTTCCGAAAAGATACGTTTGACACCGGCTTCACGGAAAGTCCAAAATAGCTGGCGGGAAGCATCGGCACGGGTTGTGCCGGTACGCCAGCCGTGCATTTTGCAGGTAAGGACACGCACTCCTGCCACTTCAAACAGGCGCAAGGCCGTTGTTTTGCCGTAAGGCGTATCAAAAACCATATTGTCTTCAATTATTTTTACGTCATCGCATTTCGCACCGAGCGGAAAATTGCTGGAGAGAGTGCCGGAACCGCCGATAATGGAAAAATCGGCTTTTGGTATATTCATGGTAAAAACTCCTTAGTTTAAAAATTTAAAAGCGGCGAATGATATTGTACCGAGTATCACGTTGTGCCGCCTGTCTGTCTGCCGTCTGGATAGTGCGTACCATTTTATCAATAGACATCTGATATGCTGTGCCGGCGGCACGAACGACATTTTCCTCAAGCATGATACTGCCCAAATCATCCGCACCGAATGCCAGCGTAATCTGTCCTATCTGTTGTCCCTGTGTTACCCAGGAACCTTGAATATGGCTGACATTATCAAAATACAGGCGGGATACGGCAAGTGTTTTCAGATATTCCCAGGAAGAAAATTTCATGCCGCCGAGCTTTGTGTTGCCCGGCTGGAATGTCCACATGATGAAAGCACGGAAACCGCCTGTTTCGTCCTGGAGTTCACGAATGCGACGCATATGTTCAATACGTTCTTCGGCTGTTTCACCAAGTCCCAGAACCATGGTCGCCGTGCTTTCCATGCCGATGGAATGGGCTGTTTTCATAACGCTCAGCCACTCATCCGTCATGATTTTTTTCGGGCTGACAAGGCGGCGCACACGGTCAACGAGAATTTCGGCACCGCCGCCCGGCAGGGAGGCAAGACCGGCATTTTGCAGTTCGATGAGAACATTTTTTACGGATTTACCGGAGATTTTAGCAAAATGAAGTATTTCCGCCGGAGAAAATGAATGAATTACGATATCAGGATAAGCGTTTTTGATAGTGCTAATCATATTTGTATAATAGCTGAACGGCAGGGAGGGATGCAGTCCGCCCTGCAGCATTATCTGCGTGCCGCCCGCTTCCTGTGTTTCTTTTACTTTCTGCAGTATGATTTCCATCGGCAGAAGATAGGCATCTTTATGGTGTTCGGGACGGAAAAAAGCACAGAAGCAGCATTCGTTGACGCAAACATTTGTATAATTAATATTGCGGTCGACAATAAAAGTTACTGTATTGCCGGGATGAAACTTCTGGCGAACTTTATCGGCTTTCTGGCCGAGCTCGAGAATGTCGCCGTGCCGTAAAAGGTCAACGGCTTCTTTATCGGAAAGTCTTGTCATGATAAAAACCTCAATAAATCAAATTGTTATTTCATTATAAAGAGAGTCGCGCTGAACGGGAACATAACCTGCTGAGCGGATTATCTGTTCAAGTTGAACGGTTGTCATTTTTTGACCGGTATCCGCTCCTGCGGCATGAATTATTTTTTCCTCCTCTACAGTGCCGTCAAGGTCATCGGCCCCGCAGGCAAGCGCAAACTGAGCGACAGGCAGTGTCAACATCATCCAGAATGCTTTAACATGCGGAATGTTATCCAGTACAAGGCGCGATATGGCAATGAATTTCAGTTTTTCGTATGCGGTAATCGGTTTTATATCGGGAAAATCCGTATTGGCAGGAAAAAACGGAAAAGAGATGAATGCCTGAAAACCGCCTGTTTCATCTTGAATATCACGCAGCGTGAACAGATGCTGCAAGCGCTGCTCTATCGTTTCTATATGGCCGTATAATTCGGAAGCATTTGTTTTCATGCCCATTTTGTGAGCTGTTTTTATAGTGTAAATCCACTGTGCACTTGTTGCCTTATTAGGGCAGATTAAACGGCGGACATTGTCATCAAGGATTTCCGCTCCGCCGCCCGGCAATGAGTCAAGACCTGCCTGCCGGAGGATATGCAGGACATCTTCAACGGATTTACCGGAAATTTTGGCGAAATGGACGATTTCCACCGGTGTAAATGCCTGGATATGCACATGCGGCAGCAAATTCTTTATTGTTTGCAGAATTTCTATATAATAATTGAAATCATTGTGCGGATGAAGTGAGCTTACGATATGAATTTCCGTAAGGTTAGGTACGGTGGCAATCGTTTTTTTTATTTTGGCGGAGACATCTTCTTTCGTCAGCATAAAGCCTCGACTGTCACCTTCTTCACAGGAAAATGCGCATAAGGGGCAGTTTGCCGTGCATATATTGGACAGATTAATATGACGGTTGATATTGTAATAGACTTTTTGTCCGCTTTGACGGATTTTTGCCTGTCTTGCCCAGAAGGCTAAATCGAGAAGGTCGGCATTTTTATAAAGGTACAATGCTTCGGCAAAGGAAAGACGCTGACCGTTTTCAGCTTTGCGGATAGATATTTCTTGTATTGACATAAAAAAATCCTTTACTGATTAAAATGTTCTGATAATGTTAAAATTACAGTCGCATTCAGCCGGAATTCTGCCGGTCTGTTTAATTAAAGTGATTAAATTATCGCGCGTCAATGCTTTCGGCGAGTTGGCTCCGGCATCGTGCATGATTTTCTCTTCACTTATGGTACCGTCGATGTCATTGGCACCGAAGCCGAGGGCGAGCTGGGCTATCGGCAGTGTCAGCATTACCCAGTAAGCTTTGATATTATGAATGTTATCAAGCATCAGACGGCAGATTGCCATAGTCTTTAAATCGTCCCAGACGCTGGTGCGTTTGATATTCTGACCAAGTTTCGTATTGGCAGGATGAAATGGAAAACAGATAAATGTCTGAATACCGCCTGTTTCATCTTGAAGATTACGGAGTGTGATTAAATGGTCAACACGTTCTTCAATCGTTTCGATATGACCATACAGCATGGAAGCATTCGTTTTTATGCCGATACTGTGAGCTGTACGGGAGACTTCGAGCCATTCGGCGGCCGTAGCTTTGTTCGGGCAGAGTTTGTTTCTTATACGGTCGTTCAATATTTCTGCACCGCCGCCCGGCATGGCTTCAATGCCTGCGTCTTTTAGCTCCTGCAGAACTTCACGGATTGATTTACCGCTTATCTTGGCAAAATGGGTGATTTCTACGCCGGTAAATCCTTTCAGATGAAGTTGCGGAAATTCTCGTTTGAGCATTTTTATTACATCTACATAATAGGAAAATGGCCAGTGCGGATGCAACCCGCTTACAATATGCAGATTTTTCATATTCGGGTCAAGACAGGCTTTTTGTACTTTAGCACGAATATCGTCCATCGTCATGGCATAAGCGCGATTGTCTGTTTCTTCGCAGCCGAAAGCGCAGAAATCGCACAGAGCTGAGCAGATATTAGTTAAATTTAAATGACAGTTTACATTGTAATAAACATAGTCACCGCTGATACGCCTGCGCACTAAATCGGCAAGATAACCGATACGTGCCAAATCGTTCGAGGCAAAAAGAGTCAGTCCGTCTTCTTTTGTAAGGCGTTTACCTTGTAAAACTTTTGCTTCAATTAAATCTAAATCCGAATTTACATTTGTCTTCACGAAAACACCTCTTGATTTAAAATAAACTAACTAAAATTGTACTCTTTTTTCTGTCAGAAAACAACCGGGAATAATAAATAAACAGCAATCTTATTGAAGTTGTAAATAATATATATTTATGAACGTGTTTATTAATTTTATGGAATGTGATAAAATTCACAGTATATCAGTTATAGAAGGGATTTATTATGGACAATTTGATTTTCAGTTTGAACGCCACCATACCGGTATTTTTGATGATGGTTTTAGGCATGGTCTTTCGTAAAATCGGTTTGTTTGATGAGGCCTTTATCACCAAAATGAATAAATTCGTATTTGTTGTGGCGTTGCCTGCTCTGTTATTTGAAGATATCGGTACGGCTGATTTTACGGCGGTATGGGATACTTCATACGTGCTTTTTTGTTTTATAGCCACATTTTTGAGTATTGCACTGGCGTTTATTATTTCCATTCCGTTTCGCAAAAATGTTTCACAGGGAGAATTTGTACAAGCAGCATATCGCAGCAGTGCAGCAATTATCGGTATGGCATTCGTGCAGAATATTTACGGCGATTACGGCATGGCTTCACTAATGATTATCGGAACGGTGCCTCTGTACAATGTAATGGCTGTTGTAGTGCTGGCGATTTTAAAACCGGGGCAGAGCAGTTTTACTCCTGCACTTATGAAAAAAACGCTGAAGGGCATTGTTACCAATCCGATTATTCTTGGAATTGTCGTCGGTGTTATATGGTCACTGCTGAAAATACCTATGCCGGTTATTCTGGATAAAACAGTGTCATTTCTTGCTGTATTGGCAACGCCGCTCGGGCTTATGGCTATGGGAGCAGCTTTTAAATTCCAGGGGTTCAGTCAGAATATAAAACCGATTGCAGTCTGCAGTGTGATGAAGCTTGCAGGTTTTGTCGTGTTATTCATGCCGATAGCCGTATATATGGGCTTTACCGATAGTAAACTGGTAGCGGCGCTGATAATGCTCGGTTCAGCAACGACTGTCAGCTGTTATATCATGGCGCGCAATATGGGACATGACGGCAACCTCACTGCCGGAGCAGTTATGCTGACAACGCTCGGAAGTGCATTTTCATTGACTTTGTGGCTGTATATTCTAAAGTGCATGAACCTTGTATGAAACAGTTAGGTAAAAAACATAATTATTACCGTTTTTACATGGAGTCATTAACGAAATTTTATCATAAAAAAATAACGGATTGATTGACAGGTCTGGAATATAGACTTTATATTGCCGGATATTAACTGAGAAAGCTATTATCGAAATAATGATGATGGCTTTTTTTCTTGTGTTACGTAAAAGGATTATAATTTTTGAATTATTATGATTTAGAAATAAAGCTGTAAAGAATTTTATGAATATGTAAATGTTGGATGTAAGATGATAAAAATTTGAATGTATTTATTTTAAATTGTTCATCTGTTTGGACAAAAAAATAATTAATCAAAAAATCAAAAAAAGACTTGATTTTTTTTTCGAAATTAACTACAATAAGAAATGTAGTTAGCACTCAGCAATACAGAGTGCTAACAAAATAAAATTTATGTATAAAATACTATTATATATAGGAGGA
>USIX01000066.1 GCA_900554895.1 uncultured Megamonas sp.
CAGTCCGATTTTAAATGCGCCACACTGCACGAAGAACTGCTTGAGTCTTTTTCTGATATCCTGTCTCTCGGCGCAAGCAAGGCAACTTTGGAAAAACAAATTGAGACGGCTTCGACTGATGAGGAAATGGAAAATTTAATGAAGGAATACAGCCGTGTTTCCGACAGATTTGAACAGCTCGGCGGCTATAATTATGAAAGCCGCCTGCGCCGCGTGGCATTCGGTCTCGGTTTTACGGAAGATGATTTTGCCAAAAATCCGGCTCTTTTTTCCGGCGGGCAGCGCACCCGTATCTGTCTAGCAAAAGCACTTTTGCGCGAACCTGATTTTCTTTTTCTTGACGAACCGACCAATCATCTCGACATTGAAATGATTGAATGGCTCGAGGGATTTCTGAGCAGTTATAAAGGCGGTGTACTTTTAATATCGCATGACCGCTTTTTTCTTGACAGAGTAGCCACGAAAATTCTTGATCTGGACAATAAGACAACAGTATTGTACGACGGCAACTACACAACGGCCATGGAAGTCAAAGCTCAGCGCCGCGCCGCACTGGAGTCTGCTTATGCCAAACAGCAGGAACATATTCGCGAAACGCAGGAATTCATCCGCCGCTATAAAGCCGGTGTAAAATCAAAACAGGCCCGCGGACGTGAAAAACAGCTGCAGCGTTTGGAAAGAATTATTCTGCCGCCTTCCAAAACTTCCTTTAACTATTTTATGTTCCACAAGCCTGAGGAATGTGCCGAACGAGTGGCGGAACTTGACGATGTTTCCGTCAGCTTCGGCTCGCATAAGATTTTTGAACATCTTTCCTTATTAATACGTCGCGGCGACGGTATTGCCATCGTCGGTCCGAACGGCGCCGGTAAAACGACACTGCTTCGCCTGCTGCTCGGTGAATTGGAATCGCCGACGGGACGCATAAAAATCGGCAGCCGTGTAAAAATCGGCTATTATTCTCAGCAGCATGAAGGGCTTACTCCATCCAATACTGTTTTTGATGAAATTCTCTCCTCATTCGGATTAAATGATGAACAGGCCCGCGGCTGCCTCGGTGCTTTTTTATTCAAAGGCGATGATGTTTACAAACGCGTAAGTGACCTGTCCGGCGGCGAAAAATCCCGTCTGGCGCTTTTAAAACTTATGCTCACCGGTGCTAATTTCCTTGTACTGGATGAGCCGACCAACCATCTTGATATTCCGGCAAAAGAGGCTATTGAAGAAGCAATCATGGCATTTCCCGGAACATTCATCGTCGTATCGCACGACCGCTACTTTCTTGACAAAGTAACCAACTGCACTTGCGAACTGTCCGGCGGCGTTTTAACTCAATACAATGGCGATTACAGTTACTATCGCGAAAAGAAACT
This sequence comes from uncultured Megamonas sp., assembly GCA_900554895.1. Classification (GTDB taxonomy): domain Bacteria; phylum Bacillota; class Negativicutes; order Selenomonadales; family Selenomonadaceae; genus Megamonas; species Megamonas gallistercoris. The sequence goes on from USIX01000066.1 coordinate 1,374, forward strand.
GGAAATGCAGAAGGAAATGGAGGAACAAGCTGCACAGGCGACAAAAAAAGCGGAAAAAAAATCCCAAAACACCGCTACATCTGTGCCTGCCAAAAAGGAATTCTCCCGTTCCAAAACGAACATCTCCGCTTTAAACACCGATAAGCTAACGATGATGCTGCAACGCTGTGAGGCTACCATCGCTATGTTTGAAGCCGAACTTAAAGGTCTTGAATATCAGATGAACGACCCTGCGCTTCAGCAGGACCCGCAGAAAAGCCATGATATAGCCGAAGCTTATGCGCAAAAAGAACAGGAACTGGAAGATAAATACGCAGAATGGGAAAAATTAACTGACCAATTATCAGCAAAATAAGTATAAGAGGTTTTTTTATGGAAAATATACGCGGCACAGTGGATACCATCGTCTTTTCTAGTACGGACAATCGGTTCACTGTCTTAAAAATGACACCTGAAAAACGTTCTACTAAAATAACTGTCATCTTAAACAGTGCGGCTCCGCTTGTAGGCCAGCTGCTGGAAGTGGAAGGAGATTGGACGCAGCATCCCAAATTCGGTCAGCAGTTCAAAGCTGTTTCCTGCAAAGCTGTCGCCCCTACGGAAATATCCGGCATCGAAAAATTTCTTGCCTCCGGTGCCGTTTCCGGTATCGGCCCTGCCATGGCTAAACGGATTGTCGCCATGTTCGGCGAAAAAACACTCGATATTCTGTCCTCACCGCAGGAATTATTAAAAGTAAGCGGCATCGGCAAAAAAACAGCCGAAAAAATAGCCGCTTCCTATCAGGAACAAAGTGAATTGTCGGAAATAATGGTCTGGCTGGAAAATCACGGCATTTCCAGTACGTATGCCGGTAAAATTTTTGCCAAATACGGTTCTTTCTCTATTGATATTATGGAAAAAGATATCTACCGCCTGTTCCATGATATTGAGGGCATCAGTTTTCTCACTGCCGACAAAATCGCCTTCAATCTCGGTATTCAGAAAGACGATGCCAAACGTATTTCCTCCGGCATAGACTACTCCCTTATGCAGCTTTGCACCAGTGGGCACTGCTGCGTACCGGAGACGGCGCTAATCGCAAAAACAGCTAAAATACTGCAACTGGACACAGCAACAGTCCGTCAAATTTTAAATGAACGTATCCAAAACGAAACATTAAATACAGAAAATATCAGCGGTGAACTCCTCATTTATCCACCGTATCTTTACTATGCCGAAAAAAAAGTGGCAAAACGCCTGCTGGAATTACAGCAAAATACAAAAGAACTGGATGAAAACAATATCAGTCTGTTCATCAAAGTCTGGGAAAAAGAAAACCATATTCATCTGGCGCAAAATCAGCAGGAAGCTGTGAAAGCCTGCCTGCATCACGGCGTATTCGTTTTGACCGGCGGTCCCGGTACCGGTAAAACCACAGTAGTCAAAGGGATTTTATCAATATTAAATGCCCAGGGGCTTAAAATACGTCTTGCCGCACCGACAGGACGCGCTGCCAAACGTCTCAGCGAAACAACCGGTAAAAAGGCACTGACCATACACCGCCTGCTGGAAGCAAATAATTTATCCGATAATGATGCGCAGGCGCAGCTCGGTTTTGCCAAAGACATCAATGACCAGCTCGATGCCGATGCTATTATTCTAGATGAAGTTTCTATGGTGGATATATCCTTAATGCACCATTTTCTAAACGCCGTTCCGAACGGATGCCGTCTTATTTTAGTCGGTGATACGGACCAGTTGCCTGCCGTCGGACCCGGCTCTGTCTTAAAGGATATCATCCGCAGCGGCGTTATCCCCTCAATTCGTCTCAATGAAATTTTCCGTCAGGCACAAACGAGCATGATTATCCAAAATGCCCATATTATAAACTCCGGCCGCTTGCCGGATATTCGCCGTCAATACGACGATTTTATTTTTTATGAAATCGACAACGATACTTTCATCACCGAAAAAATTTTAGAGCTGTGTACCGATATTCTGCCGAAAGAAGGTTATGACGTTTTAACGGATGTACAGATTTTATCACCGATGCACCGTTTCACCTGCGGTGTGGAAAATTTAAATCTGCTCTTACAGCAAACGCTTAATCCTGAAAGCCCGGAAAAAAATGAAATAAAATCCGGTACGCAGATTTTCCGCACCGGTGACAAAGTAATGCACATTCGCAATAATTACCAGAAAAATGTTTTCAACGGCGATATCGGTTTTATCCGCAATATAACCAAAGACAGCGTATCCGTAGAATATCTCGACCGCAATGTGGGTTACACGAAAAACGAACTGAATGAACTCACTTTATCTTATGCTTCCAGCGTGCATAAAAGTCAGGGCAGTGAATATAAAGTCGTCATCATGCCCCTGTCTGTCAGCCACTACATCATGCTTCAGCGCAACCTGCTCTACACCGCAATCACCAGAGCCAAAGAGAAAGTCATTCTGCTCGGTTCGAAAAAAGCTCTGACGACAGCCGTGCAAAGCAATCGCACTCAGAAAAGATACACTCTTCTTGCTGAACGTCTGGCTCGAAAACTATAATTATGAAAAGAGATTTTATCATTGTTAAATACAATTTATGAAGCTGTAATACAGTTTCTCTTTCCGCCGCACTGCCCTTCCTGTCGGGCTTATGTGGAAAAGGAAGGTCAATGGTGTGATAATTGTCTGAATGAAATTATGCGCAATAAAAACCTTGCTTATGATGCAGATGTACGCAGATACATTTCACCGATTATAGCTATAGGTAAATACGATAAAGGACTTAAAGATTTAATTCACGAATTAAAGTATCAAAACGATTTTTCCGCTCTTCCCTATATCTATACCGTACTGAAAAGGCTGGATAACGAGTGGCAGCTATTCTTGTCCGATTTTGATTATGTAATTCCCGTGCCGCTTCATCCCGAAAAATTAAAACAGCGCGGTTTCAATCAGGTGGATAAAATATTTTTTCCCTGGATAAAAGAACATAAACTTCATTATGCCGACATTTTAATCCGTACAAAGAAAACAAAATCGCAATACAGTTTAAATCCGTCTGAACGCAGTGAAAATCTGAATGCTGCCTTTGCTCTGAAAAAAGGATTTTCTGTCACCGGCTCCAAGTGCCTGCTGATTGACGATATTTTCACCACGGGAAGTACGCTGAAAAACTGTGCTAAGGTATTAAAAGAACACGGTGCCGTGAACGTAAGCGGTCTTGTTCTGGCAAGCAATGCCGACGATTAATAAATATTACTTGAAAGGAGGTTTTTCTTTGTCCAAATCCCGTCCAAAATGGTTTCAGCCTGACATATTTTCGTCGCCCAGCCTGAATGATACTGATTTTACCGTATTCAGCAAAGATTTTTCACTTAAAGAAAATCCTGCACCTTCAGTCAGCAGCACTTCTACTGTAAATGACACATCTCTGAAGGAGGCTCTCTGGGAAGAAATACACCAGTTCAAAACAGAAAAACTCTATGCTGAAGCCCTCGCATGCTTTCATACTCTGTTTGAAAAAAAATATGCCGATAATTACACTTTTTATGAACTGGCTGATATTTATTTTTTAATGAACGATTACACACGCAGTTTAAACTGGCTGCAAAAATTTCAAGTTGCCGAACCGGAAAATTGCAAAGGCTTCCTGCTTCAGGCTAGTATTTTTCTGCAACTTGGAAAAAAAGATGATGCTCTTTCCACTGTATGTCGGTTATTTTCCCGTAAAATAAAAATCGACACTGAAGATGATTTTCAAAAACTGGACCAGCTTATAACGCGTTTGAAAAAAATTTTTAAAGCCGATAAGCTCCTGCGCCGCTGTCCTGATATAAACACGTATGAAAAACAGCGCCGCCACTGTTTAAAAAATATTTCCACAGACAAAGCCATGCCTGCTGTATCAAACGATACAACCGGTGCAATTATCGAAAGGACTATCATGCCAACATCAAAAATACCAGTCAACCAAGCGCTTTCCACCGTCTTAAACCACATTTGGGATATGCAGACGGCAAATAATGATGATACAAAAAATATTTTAAATTATCCCGCAGAAGAAATCGGCAATGCCGTTATGCACCAGGTTCTATCATATAAGAAGAAAATCTGGCTATTCAATTATCTTGCCGATATTTTCCGCAGCCACAACAATGCAAAAACAGCTCTGTATCTGCTTCGGCAGGCACTGCTGCTTGATGATGAAAACGACATTATCTTAAAAAATCTCGGTTATCTTTTATACAAAAACGGCGAATATAAAGCTGCTTTGGCCGCTTTGGAAGATATAACCGTAAAGGATTTTGCCGTTTTGGATTTAATTTGTCAATGTCGCAACTTAGAAAGTGAATGATATTTATGCCCATGTATAAAAAATCTCTCTGTATTTTACTGTTTATTGCTCTTATCGCTGGCGGCAGTATATTTTACAACTACTCCGCTACTGAAGAAACTGTTCTCGATACACCTTCCGGCACAGCGGAAAATACTGTTCCCCAAAATGATGTCACTGTATATGTAAGTGGCGAAGTAACTTCTCCCGGCCTTGTTACGCTCAGCAGCACCAGCCGCGTAAAAGACGCCATCAGTGCCTGCGGCGATTTTACACCGCTTGCCGACAAAAACGGCGTTAATCTGGCACAGAAGCTGACAGATGGTATGCAGATAAACGTTCCGGCGCAGACAATAAAACAAAATACCGCCGAAAATTCTGCAGCATCCCCTGATTTGGTGCAGAATTCTGCTGATAATACTGAAATTGTAAACATCAACACGGCAACAAAAGAGCAGCTTGACACCCTGCCGGGGATAGGTCCTTCCACTGCCGATAAAATTATTGAATACCGTCAGACAAACGGACCGTTTCAATCTGTTGAAGATATAAAAAACGTACGCGGCATCGGCGATGCCAAATTTTCCAAAATGCAAAGCAGGATACGAATATGATGAATATACATTACGGGCAATTCCCTTTACTATTTCTAAACAGTTTAATATTATGCTACAGCTTAGGCGTTTATGGCGCAGAAAAATACACTCTGCCTCATAAATGCCTTTTTTTATTACTTATTGTTAATTTCTGCCTCGCCGTTCATCTCATTCTGAAAAAACACCGCCTGACATTTATCCCCGTCATAATCATCTTTCTACTGCTCGGTTATCTTTCCGGTTCAGCCGCATTTTCCGTATCCGCCGACAATATCAGCCATTGGGAAAATAAATCCCTGACCGTTGAAGGTACTGTCTGTGAGGAACCTTCCGTACGCCGTGATAGTAACGGCATCTACCATCTGTCCTACATCATTGATACGCACAAAATCAGCCAGAAAAATAATATACAAGGCGTGAGCGGCAAAATTTACATCTATAAGAAGCAGAAAAACTTAAATTCTCTGGCTAAAATCGGCGATACGGTTTCTACTTTCGGCACAATCCGTCAAATCCGCGGTTATCATAATCCCGGTCAGATAAACCGTGAACTGCGTGCCCGCCAAATGGGAATTTACGGTTTTATTTCCGCCGGCAAAGCTGATATAAAAATAATAAAATCCGACACAGACTTTAACCTGAAAAAAATCAGTGCCGATTTACGCCATAAAATTTTAAATTCCCTGCTTTTTATCATGCCTGCAGACGATGCTTATATGATTTTCGCCATGCTTTTCGGCGGTTATGATAACATTCCCGCCGAGCTTTTGGAAGTATTCTCTCTGACCGGCATTATCCACGTTCTGTCCGTTTCCGGCTCACATATCAGCCTTATAGCCGGTTTTTTGCTGAGTATATGCCGATTATTCCGCCTGCCCCGCAGTTTAAATCTTCTGCTATTGATTATTGTCATATCATTTTACGCCTTTTTATGCGGTTTTTCTTCCCCTGTAATCCGCGCTGCCATTATGGGCGTACTTTCAGCCGCCGCCCTCACCTTGCATAAATCCCATGAAGCTGCGCATCTTTTGAGCATTACGGCTCTTGTCATGCTGCTTATCCAGCCTTTACTGCTCTTTCATATCAGTTTTCAGCTTTCTTTTGCTTCCACTGCCGGCCTTGTCTATCTTGTATCCCGATTTAGACAACACCTTTACTTCCTGCCGCGTTTTCTGGCTGATAATATCGCGCTGACCGTAAGCGTCCAAATCATGACGCTTCCCTTAATCGCCTGGTATTTCAATTCATTGTCCCCCAGCAGTCTTATAGCTAATTTAATTGCCGTTCCTCTTTTGGAATTTATCATCATTTTAAGTTTAATTGGCTGTATTTTCTTATTTACTCCGTTTATTGCCAAAATATGCTTCATTTCTTCCAGTTTAATTCTCGGTCTGGCCAACATATTCACCCTGCAAATTGCCAGCCTTCCTTTTGCTTCAATTTATATTCCGACACTGCCGTTTATCAGTTCTGTCTTTTACTACATTATATTGTTCATCGTATTTAATCGTAAAACGGCATCCTTCTGTCTGAAAACAATTATCCGATACCGTTTTTTTACTGCCGTATTATCATTAATCTGTCTGCTCCTTAGTATCTATTTTGTTTTCAAACCGCATGACCTGCAAATCCATTTTATTGATGTCGGACAAGGTGACTGCATTCTCATCATTACACCACATCAAAAAGCCATCATGATTGATACCGGCGGCTCTATCAACTCCGATTTTAATATCGGAACGCGCGTTGACCTGCCCTACCTGCGCCACTACGGTATTACCAAGCTCGATTATCTCATATTATCCCATGCTGATGCCGACCATGCTCAAAGTGCCTACACTATCCTACAGAAAATTCCTGTAAATCATTTTATTATCGCCAATCAGCCGTTAAATGAATATACAAAAGTACTTAAACTTCCGCCCGACAGTCGAATATTGAACAAAGCCGTTATTGCCAAAACCGATATGAATTTCACGCTGGATAATGTTCAGTTTCAATTTCTTCATGCCAATGGAAATCCTTCATTAAATACTGGCAATGCCGCTTCAAATGTACTAAAATTATCCTATCATAACTTTTCGGCACTATTTACCGGCGACCTGCCCGAAAAACAGGAGCATGAACTTATTCAAAACCGCTCTGATTTGCAGTCCACTGTTTTAAAAATAGCTCATCACGGTTCAAAAACTTCTTCAAGCAGAGAATTTCTCCAAGTCGTAAAACCAGATTTTGCTGTCATCTCCGTCGGCAAATACAATAGTTTTAATCACCCGAATCCTGAAGTAATACAACGGCTTAATGAACTGCAAATTCCGATTTACCGAACCGATACAAACGGCGCAGTCGTTTTTTCCACTGACGGTTATAAGTTAAAAATAGATACATTTAAATAATGTTCATTTTTCTTTTGAGGTAAAAATAAAAACGAACCAAAAATCACCTAAAGGTATAAGATATCTCTAAACGATAAATCGTAAAGAGCTATTATAAAAAAACTTTTTAACGTTTCGCTAACGCTGCACTGGGCAAGACTTCGCAACTAGCACTTTTTTTATTCTTTTTCTTTTGCCTTCCAAAAGAAAAATACACAGAAAGGATTTTTTATGAAATATAATGAAGCAATGCGGCAGCTTCAACAAAAAAAGCTGTCGCCTGTATATCTTATCTACGGCGAGGAAACGTATCTCGCGGAAAAATTTCTGAAAGCCCTGCTCTCGCTCGTCAATCCGCAAAACGATACGGAAGCCGTACAGTATTTCGATACTTCAAGCGATGTTAAAACAATTTTACAATCACTTGACAGTTCACCATTTTTCAGCGAAAAAAATATTATCATCGCCAATGATTTAAAAATATTCCATGATAAACTGTCCGATAAAGACAAACGTGACGAACAGCAATTCATAGACTATATCGCCTCCGTACCGGAATACAGCATTTTAATTATGCAATATCATAAAAACAAAATCGATAAGCGGCGCAAACTGTTCAAAACGATTGACAGATACGGCTCCATCGTGGAATGTGAAACGCTGAACTACTGGAATATAAACGACTGGCTCAACTCCCGCCTGCGCGAACTGAACCTGCGTTTCGACCGTGAAGCCTACGCTTATTTTATCGAAGCTGTCAAATCCATGGATAAAATCTCGCTCGGATTTTTAGACCAGGAACTTATAAAACTCACTTTATATACCGACGAAAAATTCATCAGCCGTCAAATACTTGAACAAGTATTCTCTTCCATTCCCGAAATCTCCGCTTTCCGTCTTTGGGACAGTCTATGCGATAAAAATATCTCGCTTGCACTTGAATTATATATGATACAGCAGTCCTCCGGCATTCATCCTCTGCGCCTGCTCGCCTTTCTCGTCCGTCAGGTGCGCCAGATATGGCAGGTGAAAATTTACTTAAACGAAGGTCAGAATATGAAACAGATTGCTTCTACCCTAAAACTTCATCCGTTTATCACTGAAAAAATCATCAAACAGACAAACAACTTTTCCCTTGCTAAAATCGAACGGACACTGCAAAATCTGGCATCTGCCGATTATAAACTGAAAACAGGCACCGACGAACCTGCCTTAATTGAAAACATTCTAATTGAATTCTGCCGTTAAATGTATCAACTCAAAAATTACAAAACAGTTGGCGTCTTTTAATCATTTTATTCATAAAGAAAGGATTTTCATCATGTTGGATATACGTCTTTTAAAATACTTTTTAGCCGTAGCCAGAGAAAAAAATATTACCAATGTGCCGTAAAGCCCCGTGCTTTAGTACTGGGGATATAAGGCACGTCCGGCGAATTTGCGTAAGCAATTGAAGCCGGACTATTGAATTCTCTATATCTATATATTATTATATCTGTAGGAAATAGATATGGGCAGGGCATTGTCCATTGTGGAGAGAACTCGTAAGACTATCTTTTTGATAGCAAGGTTCGCTAGTATCCCAGAATCTCCTAGCTTTAGCTATGGGGAGTATGTCAATGTGCACGATTGGGATGTATGTCTCAAAGTTTCCATTTGTTATTCATTTTTGTCAGCAAGAAAAACTGCCCGGCACAATATAATAATAAATCAAGAAATTATTCTTTTTATATTATATTGTGCCGAAACTGCACCTTATTCGTTAACTAATATTTTATTACAGTTGACATATTATTTATATCATGCTTTAATATGTTGTAATGAAATAAATTACAGGTGATACTATGAGTTATATTAAAGAGCTGAAAAATAAAATACTGGATGGTTATGAAATTAACAAAACTGAAGCAATGAAACTGTATGATGAGCCGCTTAAAAATTTAACCGAAGCGGCAGATGAAATACGGCAGCATTTTTGCGGCAACAAATTTGATATTTGCACAATCATCAACGGCAAGAGCGGCCGCTGCAGTGAGGACTGCAAATACTGTGCCCAGTCGGCATATTATAAGACGAATGTAGAAACGTATCCTCTGCTTGCTGCTGAACCGATTTTACGTGAGGCACAATATAATTACGACAAAGGCGTACTGCGTTTTTCCGTCGTTACTTCCGGCAAAGCTCTTAGCGATACTGAAGTGGACAAACTGGCAAAAAGTCTGAAAGAAGTTCATGTTAAATGTCCGGTAAAATTATGCGTATCCGGCGGTCTTTTAAATGAAATGCAGTTCAAAAAACTCCATGAAGCCGGCGTTGAACGCGTGCATAATAATTTGGAAAGTTCACGCCGTCATTTTCCACAGGTCTGCACAACTCATTCATTTGCCGACAAGGTAAATGCAATTAAAGCAGCGCAAAAAGCAGGAATGGAGGTCTGTAGCGGTGGCATCATGGGCATCGGTGAAACGATGGTGGACAGAGTGGATATGGCACTGGAACTGCGCAGACTTGGCGTAAATTCCGTACCGGTAAATATTTTAAACCCGATTGCCGGCACACCGTATGAACATAATCAACGTTTATCTGATGAAGAAATTCTGCGCATAATAGCAATTTACCGTTTTATCCTGCCGAAAGCGTTTATTCGTCTTGCCGGCGGCAGAGGTTTATTGGCAGATAAAGGCAGAGCATGCTTTAAAGCGGGGGCTAATGCCGCCATTTCCGGAGATATGCTCACGACAAACGGTATTTCTATCGATATGGATATGAAAATAATAAATGAACTCGGTTTTACAATATAAATTATAAAAAAATAAAGGCGTGGAAATTATTCCACGCCTTTTGTATATCCTCAATCTATATAAAATTTGTTCAGCGCACAAAAAAACCTTTGAACTAATTCAAAGGTTTAAACTGCAAAATGGTGGGCAGGGATGGATTCGAACCATCGTAGCCTACGGCGACGGATTTA
>USIX01000067.1 GCA_900554895.1 uncultured Megamonas sp.
ATCTGGAACTTCAGTCCATCTGGGTTCTTGCCGACATCGTAAACGGCCTGATGGCAATTCCGAACCTTATCGCTCTTCTCGGTCTTTCAGGCGTAATTGTGGCTGAAACAAGAAAATATTTCGAACACCTAAAAAACAATCAGCTTTAATATAAAAAAGCCCCAGAGAAATATATCTTCTCTAGGGCTTTAATTTTATATCATTTGATTATCTGCAAAATTTCTTTTGGTGAATTTGCCACAAAATCCGGTTCCCTTTCCAAAAGTTCTTTTTCCGTGCCGTAGCCGTACGTAACGGCTAAACTTTTCAAACCGAAATGCTTTGCACCGGCTATATCGAATTTCGTATCGCCAATCATCAGTACTTCCTGTGGATTTTTTATCTCATTCGTTCTCAATACGTAATCCAGTACCTGAATTTTTGTTATGCGGCTGCCGTCCGTAAGTGAGCCGCCGATAAAATCGAAATATTTTTCCAAATCATGCTGAGCTAAAATATTATGAGCGAATTTTTCCGGCTTTGATGTCGCCACCATGAGAAATTTGCCCTGTTCTTTTAATTTTTGCAGTACTCCGTCTATTCCTTCATACATTTCATTTTCTAAAATACCTTTTGTTTCATAGTATTCACGAAAAAATTTGACTGCCTCCGTGCTTTTTTCTGCCGAAAAACCGTAACAGTCAGTAAATTGCTGATTGAGCGGCGGTCCGATAAAAGTTTTGAGCAGAACTTCATTTTCTTCCTTAATACCGTATTTTTTCAAAGCATATTTAACACCTTTTATAATACCTGCACCGGAATCAATCAGTGTTCCGTCCAAATCAAACAGTATATATTTAAATGAATTCACCGTTATTCTTCCTTTTCCGTTTTTAAATACAAAAAAACGCCGCTTTAAAAGCGACGTGTAATTTCAAATGGCAGGGGTAGCTGGACTCGAACCAACGCATGCGGGATTCAGAGACCCGTGCCTTACCAACTTGGCGATACCCCTGTGTCTTGCTGACTTTTAATATTATATTAGCCCTGAAGCATTTTGTCAATACCTAATAAAAAAATTTTTAACAAATACGCGGAATTTGTTCTCCCTGCGGCATATCGACAATGCGAATTCCTCCAACAGCCGTCTTCAATCCCACTTCACCAATGGCTTTATCAACTACTTTGCCAATTACACAGGCATTCTTGCCATATTCAAATCCGTGCATAACAGACAGAACTTTTTCCGTATCCTCATTATTTACAAAAGCAACAAGTTTCCCCTCATTTGCCAGGTAAAGCGGGTCAAAACCGAGAATATCGCAAAAACCGCGTACTTCCTCCCGCACAGGAATTGCTTCTTCTTCCAGTAATATCCCCACCTGTGCCTGTGAAGCTATTTCATTGAGCACTGCTGCCACGCCGCCGCGTGTCGGGTCGCGCAATACAGCAATCTTGGGAACTGCGGTGAGCATTTTTTCCACCATATGATTGAGCGGAGCACAATCCGTTTTTACTTTCTCGGGCAATTCGAGATTATGGCGTGAAGCCATTATCGTAGCGGCATGGTCGCCCAGGTATCCGCTGACAATGATGTTCTGTCCGGCTCTGGCATTAAGCGGCGAAATATCTGTTTTTTCTATACGTTCCCCAATACCTGCCGTATTGATAAAAATCCCGTCAGCCATTCCTTTATTCACGACTTTCGTATCGCCTGTAACGATACAAACGCCTGCCTCATCGGCAGCTTTGCGCATTGTCGCTACAATTTCTCGTAAATCTCTTAACGGAAAACCTTCTTCTATTATCATTCCTACGGAAATATACTTCGGCACAGCTCCCGTCATAGCTAAATCATTCACAGTGCCGCATACTGCAAGTTTACCGATATTCCCTCCGGCGAAAAACAGCGGTTTTACTACATACGAATCTGTCGTAAATGCAATTTCACCTGTTGCCAAATCAAGTTTTGCACCGTCGTGCATTTCTTTCAGGTAATTATTGTCGAATGCCGGCAATAAAATTTTTTCCATAAGCTCATGCCCTGCTGCACCGCCGCTGCCATGAGCCATCGTTATTACTTCATCTTGCAAAAAATTCACCATCCGTTTATTCAAAATGGAAAGCCCTTGCACCGTATTTATACCATGCGGCACACGTTCCTTCAACTGATACCATACATGAACCGACAGCGTGAGAAGGAGTGCACACTTTGCCGAACAAAGGGCAATCCACAGGTTTAACAAGTCCTTTCAGAACTTCACCGCAACGACAGCCCGGGGCTTCTTTCGATACCTCTTTTTCTACAGAAAGCATTTTTAAAGCGTCAAATTCAGCAAAATCATCATTCACTTCAAGACCGGAACCTGTTATTTTGCCCAAACCGCGCCAGTTGGCATCAGCCAATTTATACACCGTCCGCATTATTTTTTGCGCCTGAAGATTTCCTTCATCTTTAACCACACGCCTGTACTGATTTTCTATCCGCGCCCTATTTTCATATATCTGTTTTGCCAAAATATAAATCGAACTTAAAATATCAAGCGGTTCAAAACCGGCGATGACGGCCGGCAGATGATAATTATCGGCAATGAACTCAAACGGTTTTCTTCCCGTAATAACACAGACATGTCCTGGCAGTAAAAAACCGTCCACATTTATATTATGGTCTCCCAAAAGAGCATTTACAGCAGGATACGTCAGTTTGTGTGCTGTCAGCACATAAAAATTTTTTACATTCTGCGCCTTAGCTGTGAGTATTGTAGCCGCTGCCGTCGGCGAAGTCGTTTCAAAACCGACAGCCAGAAAAATCACCTTTTTCATCGGATTATCCTTTGCTATCTGCAAACTGTCCAGCGGCGAATATACAATTCTAACATCACAGCCTTCCGCTTTTACACTGCTTAAACTGGAACTTGTTCCCGGCACCTTAAGCATATCGCCGAATGTTGCAATAATCACGTCTTTTTGCCGTGCATAAGCAATAGCCGTATCAAGATAATCATTCGGCGTAACGCATACAGGGCAGCCCGGACCGCTCACAAGTTCCACTTTTTCCGGCAGAAGCTGACGGATGCCGGCTCGGAAAATTGCGACCGTATGAGTACCGCATACTTCCATAAAGCGCACCGGCTCTTTAATCAATCTGTCTATCTCTTTAAGAAAAAAGTCCGCCGCCTGTTTTGTCTCCTTTGCTGTCAACATCATCGGGATAAAGCACCTCTTTCAACAATTCGCTTGTAATGCGCGCTTCTTCTTCATCTATAACCTGAATGGCAAAACCGGCATGCATTAAAATATAATCGCCTTCTTTGGCTTCCGGCAAAAGCATCATGCTGATATCACGACGAATTCCTTCTACTTCCACCGTAGCTATCATATCCTTTTTTTCAATAATTTTAGCAGGAACTGCTAAGCACATTGCCCTGCCTCCTCTCATAAATTTATTAATCCTCTTTTATATCGTGCCAATGCAACAGCCGCCTGTCCTAAAGATATACCGCCATCATTTACAGACACTTTTTCATTTGTATATAATTTAAAATCACTGCTTAACTGATTATACAATAAGTTCATAAGCGTCATATTCTGGCATACACCGCCGCTCAAAACTACTGTCCTTATGCCTGTTAAGCAGCTGACTTTTTTTATCATGTCGCAAACTGCCTGCGCCAGTGTTAAATGAAATGACTGCGCCGCATAATTTATGCCTTTAAGCCGTTTTACATCGTACAGCGCTCTATAGGCCTGTTTAAAATCCAGAATATCTTGTCCCTTATCTGAATAAATTTCATACGGCAGAATTTCTCCAGCACTGTCGTATGCCATTTTTTCCAGTTCAATAGCCGCTTGTCCTTCATAATTTATTTTATGACAAATGTTTAAAAGTGCCGACGCTGTATCAAATACCCTGCCCGCACTGCTGGAGAGCTGCGAGTTAAGACCGGCTTTTGTCGCCTGTATCAATAATCTCCAATTTATCTTCAACAGCTCCGAATATTTTTCTGCAACTTTTTCACCGTATATTTCATACGCCTGATAAAGTGCCAGCCGCCACGGTTCTTTCACAGCCTTGGCACCGCCCGGCAGAGGCATATAGGCAAAATGACCCATTCTTTCATACTCCGTTAAATCAGCCACCATAAATTCTCCGCCCCAGATATTTCCGTCTGTGCCGTAACCGGTACCGTCCAAAGCTACACCGATAACTTTTTCATTCAAATTATGTTCGGCCAGCACGGATGCTATATGAGCATGATGATGCTGAACTTCCAGTAAGGGCAGTTTCTGCGCTTTAGCATATTTTGTCGAAAAATATTCCGGATGCATATCACAGACGGTTAAATCGGGCTTAATATCAAACAGACGCTCAAATAACTGCACATTTTCCTTATAAGCATCATTTACCGCCATTTTTTCCAAATCGCCGATATGCTGGCTCAAAAAAGCTTTATCATGTTTTGTTAAACAAAACGTGCTCTTCAGCTCCGACCCGCAGGCCAAAACACTGATATCGCTTTTCAGACTGCCAAGATTAATCGGAGCCGGCGCAAAACCTCTGCTGCGGCGGATTATCATCTGCCTATTGCGGAAAATACGCACTACAGAATCATCTACACGCGTATTAATCAAACGGTTATGCACAAGCTTGTAATCGGCAATTTCCTTTAACTGCGAAAAAGCATCTTCATCACGATAAACAATCGGCTCATCGCTCAAGTTCGCACTTGTCATTACAAATACGTCATCATCGTGCAAAAGCAGACAGTGTATTGGTGCATACGCCATCATTACGCCCAGATACGCATTATGCGGTGCAACTTTTCCCGCCAGATTGTACTGCTCTGATTTATGCAACAGTACAATCGGCGCAGCTGCCGAAGTCAATAATTTTTCTTCCTGTTCGTCTACATAACACAGCTTTTTTATCATTTCCATATTCGCCGCCATTACGGCAAACGGTTTATCCTCGCGAATTTTACGCCGCCTTAATGTTTCTACTGCTTCAACGTTAAATGCATCACAAGCAAGATGATAACCGCCAATTCCCTTTACCGCCACGATAGCTCCCTGCTTAATTAAAGCATGTGCCTTGGCAATAACGTCATCGCAGATTATCTCCTTCTCGCCGAACAGGCGGTATTGCGGTCCGCAAAGAGCACATGCATTCGGCTGAGCATGAAATCGTCTGTCCAACGGACTGTCATATTCCGTCTGACACTTTTGGCACATAATAAAATTATACATAGTCGTATTTTGGCGGTCATACGGCACATCACGTACAATGGAAAAACGCGGCCCGCAGTTGGTACAGTTTGTAAACGCATAATTATATCTTCTATCGTTTTTATCTTTTATTTCTCTCCGGCAATCAGCACAAATCGCCAAATCAGGAGAAATGAGCGTTTCCCGCTCTACTGCCGCAGGACTCGGTTTAATGATAAAATCAACTTCAGCCCTGTCAACAGGCAAAACATTTACGATGACCTCGCTGACAAAAGATGCAGGCGGAGCTAAAAACTTTATATCTCTTATAAAACCGCTTAATTCTCTGCCCTGCACTTCAATTAATACGCCTTCACTGTCATTGAGTACATAACCTGTCAGATTGTTTTCCTTTGCCAAGCGGTAGATAAAAGGACGGAAACCCACACCCTGTACAATGCCCTTTACTCTTATTTCATACCGTTTCAATCCTGATACTGCGCTATCCATTTATCGACAACTTCCTTAGCCTTCTGTGCCACTTGCGGTATTTTCTCCGCTACAGCCGGTGTTAAATCAACTCCCATAGATACAACCTGCGGCTTTATTCCCATTACAATAATCTCATCTACAGGATTATCCGTAAGCTTTAACACCGCAAGCATGTCATTAACCCCCAAATCATGCACGGACATTTTATTTTTAAAATAAGCATTGAGTTCATCGCCTGTAAATTGATAAAAATCACCTACATTTCCGTCAATATCCATCGCATCAATAAACAGCAATTTCTTCGTTCCAGCAATATACGGCATTAAATCCATACCGAGTGTACCACCATCAAGGATTTGGACAAAATCGGGATAATCAGTTATTTTCTGCAGATATTCCGCACATCTTACACCGAACCCCTCATCTTGCATAATAATATTACCGATACCTACAACTGAAATATCCGCCATATCAAATACTCCTATTCAAACGCTGTTGTTTTTTCTTGAATTCGCTACGGACGAAATCACACCATTTATCTATGCCCTGTCCGTTTGAAGCAGCCGTTTCCATTATTTCCAGCTGCGGATGAATACATTTCAAATCGTGTTTAGCACTTTCCATATCAAAATTGGTAAACGGCAGAATATCCACTTTATTTAAAATAGCCGCCTGTGATTCTTTAAAAATAATCGGATATTTGAGCGGTTTATCATCGCCTTCCGTGATGCTCAACACCGTAACTTTCATATCCTCGCCAACGACAAATTCAGCCGGGCAAACGAGATTGCCGACGTTTTCAATAATCACCACATCAAGATTTGCCAAATCCAAATCACTGAGCACCTCTTTAACCATAGGCGCATCCAAATGACAGCCGCCGTTTGTATTAATCTGAATTACCGGCACATTATGCTGAGCAATCCTATCTGCATCTTTATCGGTAAACAAATCACCTTCAATTACCGCCAGACGCAAATCATCCTTTAAATTGGCAATTGTTCTTTCCAATAAAGTCGTTTTGCCCGACCCTGGTGAGCCAAGCAGATTTATTGCCAATACGCCATTTTTATCAAACAAAGCTTTATTTTCACTCGCTATCATATCATTTCTGCCAAGAATGTCTTGCATTACAGGTATATCCATTATTCCGCCTCCAAAGACTCAACTCGAAGCTCCCGCCCCGATACAATCTCCATGCGCAGAGACTTGCATTTCGGACAGGTAAAATTATACTTCTCGATTTTCGTCTGTTCGCCGCAATCCAAGCATTTTGCTATGAGTGGAACATGCTTCAAAACAAGCTTTGCACCTTCTGCCTTCGTTCCTGCAGAAAGCGAAGTAAAGCAAAAATCCAGTGATTCCGGCACTACACCCGTCATTTCACCGACTAAAATCGAAATTTCCGTAACTTTTTGCGCTTCATTTTTATCTGCATAGCTGAGAACAATATCAAGTATGCCCTCTGCCAGTGCCATTTCATGCATAATAACAATAACAAAACAGCCGGGATTTTAACCCGGCTGTTTAATTCTCCTTATAACAGTGCAGTCAAACCACGCTGAGCAAATTCAGCAGTCAACTGAGTCAGCGGTGTTTTTGCAGGATTATAATTAATCGTAGTTTCACCGTTATGCGCATGAATATGAACGTTGTATACGCCAGGAAGACCGAGCAGTGACTCCTTTATTTCCCTAGCGTTTTCTTTTGTATAACCTTCAACTTTAAATCTCAATTTATTACCTTTGCCGCCAAAAAGGCAGCCACAAGTAAGACACATTAAATTCACACCTCTTTAGTCTTCGGCAATCTTACCGTTTTTATCCTTGAGGTCATCAATATCAGCCGGGATGTGAGCCAATGTTTTCGCACCGGAAAACATACTGCCGGCTTCACCTTCACGTTCCATAAGGTCTGCTCTGAATACCATGTAAACATGACCCATGGCAAAGAATATAATAAACCATGCAAAATAGTGATGAACCCAGTGGAAAATCATTTCACCGTACATGCCGATGGACCAGCCGAAAACAGTCGCCGGAAGGCCTGTCGGGTTCGGCATGAAATACATGGCAAAACCGGTTACAATTTCCACCAGAACCATTACATACAGTGCCAAATAAGAACCGCGCGCCAAAGGATTGCGCAGATACGGTTTATGCGAATATTTGAGCAGGCTGTAGTGCATGCCGACTTCCACCATTTCTTCCATATACTTCGTTGTCCAGAATTTCGGCAGCAGGCGGTCGCCACGGTTGATTATCCAGCCATAGATGCGCAGTACAAACGATGCTGTAAAAATAAATCCCAGCAAGAAATGCACATTGCGCACCAAATCCACGGATAAACGCCAGTCCGCCAAAGCAGGTTCAACTCCAGGGCCGCCGGAAACAGGGTCCATAATCCATAAACCTGTTATAAACAGTCCGGCAATGCACCATACCATAATCCAGTGGAATATTCTAAGAAACGGACTGAAAATATAATACTTCCGCAGTTGTCCTTTCGGATGAATTAATTTTACTCTAGCCATTCAAACCACCCCTAATATAAGGGTCAGTATTAACTGTTGTTATTGTTCTTCCCTTCGCATCATATAAGTGAGTAGCACAAGCTATACACGGGTCAAAGGAGCGTACAGCTCTAACAATTTCCAGCGGTTTTTCCGGAATTTTTACGATTGTTTCCATCATAGTGCGTTCAAATGCACCGCGGCCTGCCACTTCGTCACGCGGACATGCGTTCCATGTAGTCGGAACTACAGCTTGATAATTACTGCATTTTCCGTCTTTAATAGCTACCCAGTGACTGAGCGCTCCGCGCGGAGCTTCATACAGACCTACACCTTTTACTTCTTCTGTCGGCCAAGTGGATGGCTTCCATTTTGTAACATCAGCCGTATCTGTATCACCGGCACCAATATTTTTAACGAGTTTATCAAAGAAATACTTATTCATGCAGGCATTAAGCTGGGCATCCAGACCGCGCGTAACGGTACGGCCAAGCGTGGACAGAAGCCATCTTTCCGGAGCTACATTGAGCAGACGGGAAATAGCATCTACTTGGTCCACCATCATTTTTTCCGCCCAGTTCGGCTGAATAAGGTTCTGTTTAACTTTTGTATAAATAATAATGTAACGAGCAAGCGGTCCAACTTCTGCCGTTTTACCACGCCACATCGGAGTTTTAATCCATGAATATTTGCCCTGTTCATTGAGCTGCTGCCAGTGACTCTTATTACCGCTCTTATCACCAGTATATTCAGCTTCAGATTTTCCATCCCAAGGATGCAGAGCATCGCCGTCTTTATACCATGAATGAGTCGTTGTTTCTGTCAATACTTCAGGGTCTTTCAAATCATCGGAAGTAATATCTGTTACTTTGGCATTCATAACGCCATTTTTAAAGTTTTCTACTACAGAATTGCAGCGTATCATAATCTGGCTGAACCATTCGCCATTTCCATTAGCTACACCTGCAAACGGTTCTTCTGGGAATGCGCCGAAACCGAGCACACGGTCGCCAGCAAGCCCGCCGCCGTCAAGAGCTGCACCTTTCTGGGCACAAATATGACCGATAGCCAAAAGGTCAGGCAGATAGAAATTATTTACTAAATCCATACCCAGTCTGATAGCTGTATCAACAGCAGCAAGACGCTGGCTGTTTACTGGAGCATTCATTTCATCCATGGAAATAGCACACGGCATACCGCCTACAACATAGTGAGGATGCGGGTTCTTACCACCAAAAATAACGTGCGGAATAACTACTTCACGCTGTTTGTCGAGCATATTGAGGTAATGTGCCACCGCCATTAAATGCACTTCCGGCGGAAGAAGCTGATAATCAGGATGGTCCCACCAGTTAGCGGCAAATATACCGAGCTGACCGCCGCTTACGAGTGCCTGTACTTTATCTTTAACAGCCTGGAAATATGCCGGTGTTGCTTTAGGGAATTCTTTCGGATAGGCTGAAAAATCATAATCCATAGGACCGGCAAACGGTAATTTATAATTTGCCAAAACTGTATTTTGCAGATTTGCCGTAGCCGCTGCATCTGCTTTCAATGCTTCAATCGGACTTACCCAGTCAAGCGCATGCAAATGGTAAAAATGCACTAAATGGTCATGCACCGTAAGTGTTGCTGCCATGATGTTACGAATGTAGTTGGCATTTTTCGGAATTTTAATACCGAGTGCATCTTCAACAGCACGAACACAGCCAAGTGAATGAGAACTTGTGCAAACACCGCAGATACGTTGAATATATGCCCATAAATCGCGTGGGTCACGATTCTTTGCAATTACTTCCAGGCCTCTCCATGCAGTACCGCTGGAGATTGCATCTGTTACTTGATTTCCTTGTACTTCAATTTCTACACGCAAATGACCTTCAATGCGTGTTACCGGGTCTACTACTATATGTGGCATTATTCATCAACCGTCCTTTCTGTCATTGTTTTTTTCAGCCGCATCTCTTTTCTTTTTCTGAATAGCCGATGTCGCTGCATGACCTGCTATACCGACAGCCATTGCACCGAGAGCCACGGCACCGAGCGTATCCACATTGCCAAGACCTAAGAGATTTGCGCCAGGAACTTCCGGCATACGTTCATAAAGCGGATCTTCATCCCAGAAGTTTTTATTCGTACAACCGATGCAGCTTGCACCAGACTGAACAGGATAGGAAAGACCATTATACCAGCGCAGATTGCCGCAGGAACTGTACGTTTCCGGACCACGGCAGCCTAATTTATACAGGCACCAGCCGGCTTTAGCACCTTTATCATTGAAATCTTCTGCAAACAATCCGGCATCGAAGAATGGACGACGATAGCAAGTATCATGCAAACGATTGCCGAAGAACTGTTTCGGACGACCTTCACTGTCAAGAGGCGGCAGTTTGCCAAACATAGCATAATGCGCAATAACACCTGTCATTACCTCTGGAATTGGCGGACAACCCGGAACATTGACAATCGGTTTGTTGCCGATAATATTAGGTACACCAGTAGACTGTGTCGGATTTGGACGAGCTGCCTGAATTCCTCCCCAAGCGGAACAAGAACCGTAATTGATTATAGCCGCACAGTGAGCAGCCGCTTCTTTTAACTGGTCAATAAAAGCATGACCACCAACCATACAGTAACCAGAATCAGCCAAAGCCGGTACAGCACCTTCTACAGCCAAAATATACTGTCCGTCATACGCTTTGATAATATCCTGCAGATGCTGTTCAAACGGCTGACCGCTTGCTGCTGCCAAAGTATCATCGTATTCAAGCGCAATCATGTTAAGCACGACATCGGAAGTCATCGGCGCACCTGAACGAATAAACGCCTCACTGCAACCGGTGCATTCATGACCGTGCAGCCATACAACGACCGGAAGTCTTTTCTCCGCAGCCTCTACAACACTTGAAAGCATCGTAGGAGCAATTCCCAGCATTGCCGCCATCGCTGTGCATGCTTTGATAAAGGAACGTCGACTCATTCCTTTTTTCTGGTACATGTCCCAAATAGAACTATACTTTTCCACAATATCCCTCCTAGATAAATTAAAATACCAGACCTGTTTTCCGCCCATTAAAAAATGTACGCAAAAATAAATATTAGACCCAATATTTATATGAAATAATAAAAATATTATTTTTCCCTAAATAAATAAATTATATAAAACAAAGTATGTATAAAAAATCCATAATTTCTGACTATATTATTATATATTTTTTTTATTGTTATTTACCGTTATATAAAGTTTTCTTATACCTTGTATTATAGTTCTGTACTTGTTACTCTCCACCCCGGACAGG
>USIX01000068.1 GCA_900554895.1 uncultured Megamonas sp.
TTTAAAAGGAAAAACACTCGGCATGATTTTTGAAAAATCTTCCACCCGCACCCGTGTTTCCTTTGAAGTCGGCATGTACCAGCTCGGCGGGCAGGCACTGTTTTTGTCCAACCGCGATTTGCAAATAGGACGCGGCGAACCGATAAAAGATACGGCGCGCGTTCTTTCCCGCTATCTTGACGGGGTAATGATACGTACATTCGGCCATGAAATCGTAGAAGAATTTGCCCAGTATGCCGACATTCCTGTAATCAACGCCTTAACCGACCTTTTACACCCTTGCCAGGCACTGACTGACCTTTTAACCGCTCAGGAACATAAAGGTAAAGACTTGAAAGGCCTCAAAATGGCATATATCGGCGACGGCAACAACATGACTCATTCCCTCATGTACGCCTGCGCCAAAGTCGGCATGAATTTTGCCAGCGCCAGCCCGAAAGGCTATGAACCGAACGCTCAGGTCGTGGCAAATGCCAAACTTGACGCTGCAAAATCCGGTTCTGTCGTTGAAATTTTAAATGACCCGTTTGAAGCAGCCAAAGATGCAGATATTTTATACACCGACGTCTGGGCAAGCATGGGACAGGAAGCTGAACATGACGAACGTGTAAAAATCTTCAAAGACTACCAAATCAATCAGGACCTTCTGAATGTAGCCGACAAACGCGCCATCGTTATGCACTGCCTGCCAGCTCACCGCGGCGAAGAAATAGCTGAAGATGTTCTTGAAAACAATGCAAACGTTATTTTTGATGAAGCAGAAAATCGTCTGCATACACAAAAAGCAATTATGGCTCTTTTAATGGGCGACTAAATTTGTTAATATATCATTAGTCATATTTATGATTAAATTTATCGAATAATTTTAAGGAGATGTCATCCAAATGGAAAACATTAAAAAAGTAGTTCTCGCTTACTCCGGCGGTCTTGATACTTCCGTTATCATTCCGTGGCTCAAAGAAAATTACAACGGCTGCGAAGTTATCGCAGTATGTGCTGATATCGGACAGGGCGACGAATTGAACGTTGTTCACGACAAAGCATTAAAATCCGGTGCTTCCAAAGTTTATATCGAACATTTAACAGAAGACTTCGTAGAAAACTATGTATTCCCTACATTAAAAGCAAGTGCAGTTTATGAAGGAAAATACCTCTTAGGCACTTCTTTTGCCCGTCCGCTGATTGCAAAACGCCTTGTAGAAATCGCTAAAGCTGAAGGTGCTGATGCTATCGCTCACGGTGCTACCGGCAAAGGAAACGACCAGGTTCGCTTCGAACTTTCCGTTAAAGCACTTGCTCCGAACATCAAATTAATCGCTCCGTGGCGTGAATGGGAACTCCGCTCCCGCGAACAGGAAATCGCTTATGCTGAAAAACACGGTATTCCAATCGCTACCGAAAACAAAACTTATTCCATGGACAGAAACATCTGGCATTTAAGCCATGAAGGTTCCGACCTCGAAGACCCGTGGAATGCTCCGAAAGACAGCATGTATTTAATCAGCAAAGCTCCGAAAGACGCTCCGGACGAAGCTGAATACGTAACAGTTGACTTCGAAAAAGGTATTCCTGTTGCCGTAAACGGCGAAAAAATGGCACCTGTTGCCCTTTTGGAAAAATTAAACGAAATCGGTGCTAAAAACGGCATCGGTATTACGGATATCGTAGAAAACCGCCTCGTAGGCATGAAATCCCGCGGCGTATACGAAAATCCGGGCGGAGCAATCCTGTATGCAGCTCATCAGGAACTTGAATACCTCTGCCTTGACCGCCAGACTCTCCATTACAAAGAAACAGTTGCAATCAAATACGCTGAACTCGTTTATGACGGCATGTGGTTCTCCCAGCTCCGCGAAGCTCTCGCAGCATTCGTTGATGCAACTCAGGAAACTGTTACCGGTACAGTAAAACTTAAACTCTACAAAGGCAACATCATGCCAGCCGGCGCAAAATCTCCTTACTCCCTCTACAGCCAGGAATTCGTAACATTCGAAGAAGACGATGTTTACAATCAGGGCGATGCTACAGGCTTTATCAACCTCTTCGGTCTTCCTCTCAAAGTCCGCGCTCTCATGAAAGAAAAAGCGGGTCTTAAATAATGGCTGAACAGATGTGGGGCGGCAGGTTCGCCAAATCTACCGACGAAATGATAAATGAATTTCAGGCATCCATAAATTTTGACAAGCGCATGTATCACGAAGACATCGCAGGCAGCATTGCTCATGCCAGAATGCTTAACAAAGTAGGCATTTTAAACGATGAAGATACAAACGCTATTATCAGCGGCCTGAAAAATATCCTGCTCAAAATAGAACAGGGTGATTTCAACTTCTCCGTTGACCTCGAAGACATCCATATGAATATCGAAAAACGCCTGACCGAAGCAATCGGCGATGCCGGAGGCAGACTGCATACGGCAAGAAGCCGCAACGACCAGGTGGCTCTTGATACACATATGTATGTGCGCCGTGAAACGGTTGAAGTTGCAAAACTCATCAGGGAATTACAAGCCGCATTTGCAGAAACGGCTGAAAAATACAAAGACGTAATCATGCCAGGCTACACTCATCTGCAACGTGCACAGCCGATTTTATTCTCCCATCACATGATGGCGTATTTCTCCATGCTGACACGCGATTTTTCCCGCTTCAAAGGAGTGTACGAACGCTGTGATATCATGCCGCTCGGTGCAGGCGCACTTGCCGGCACGACATTCCCTATTGACCGTCAGTTCGTAGCACAGCAGCTCAATTTTGATGCAATCTACTCCAACAGCCTCGATGCAGTAAGCGACAGAGACTACATCATGGAATTTTTAGCTGCAGCTTCTATTCTCATGATACATCTGAGCCGTATCAGTGAAGAAATCATCTTCTGGTGTTCCCGTGAATTTTCCTTCGTAGAACTCGACGATGCACACTGCACGGGCTCCAGCATGATGCCGCAAAAGAAAAATCCGGACGTGTCCGAACTTGTACGCGGCAAAACGGGACGTGTAATCGGTCATTTAATGGCAATGCTCACGACTGTAAAAGGTCTGCCGCTTGCTTATAATAAGGATTTGCAGGAAGACAAGGAAGGATTATTCGACGCCATCGACACGATTAAATTCAGCCTTGCCGTTTATGCTCAGCTCATTCGCGGCATGAAAGTAAGACAGGATGTAATGCTCACAGCTGTACGTGAAGACTTCTCCAACGCAACGGACCTTGCTGACTATCTCGTGAAAAAAGGTATGCCGTTCAGAAAAGCTCACAGCGTATCCGGTCATGCCGTTCATTACTGTATTGAACAGGGCAAATGGCTCGAAGATTTATCTATGGAAGAATTTAAACAGATGTCCGACTTATTCGATGACGACATCTACGAAGCCATTAAACCGGAAACCTGCGTGAAAAACCGCAACTCCTACGGCGGAACTTCCTATCAGCAAGTGGATATGCAGCTAGAACTCGCCAACAAAATCCTAAAAGATGAACAGGCACAGCTCGATATCTACGCAGATAAACAAATAAAACTCTAAAAACAAAAGCACGCAAATATATTTATATCTGCGTGCTTTTTATTTTTGTTATTTATTTTGTTTAAAATAATGTACAAATATTTTCTTCTGTAAGTAATCTTCCGGTAAATAATCCAATATAGTCGTTCCACCTAAAAGATTAACATATCGTATTAATTCATGATATTGTTCGCGGCTTACTTTACAGCCTTCTTCCTCGATTTTACTTACCGTATTTAAAAAAGTTTTAACTATTTTAGAATTATTGGTAAAATTACTGGAAAACAATGTAAGTACTTTTGCGGGAAAATCAACTTTTAAATATTTAATTGCTTGATATGGGTCTTCTGCTCTTTCATCATAAATCAATCTACCTACCCACCAAAGTCTAGCTATCGGATGAACTATCAAACTACGTTTTTTCCCATACGCAAAAAAGAAATTCTTATATATCTTTTTTTCATTTAATATTTCATTTTTCAAATTATATCTGTACTGCATATAATTAAATAATACATCATGCGCTAAACCTACCCACAGCCGTTCATCTGTAGCTTGTATATCCGTCAGCTTTTTCATAGCATCAATCTGTATCTGAAGGTTTTTCTGCACTCATATCCATAGTAAAATCTTTTACTTCCAATTTAAACTTTTGCAGCGGATTACCCGGACAAACTTCTTTTACCCACTCCGTATTTTCGTCTTTATAATGATGTAGATTATACGCAATATTTCCTTTAAAATATGCTAAAGCATCTTCTGTCATAAAATATAATTGCATATCACTCATCCTCTGTATTCGTATCTATATCTTTTATACTTAACAAAGCCTTTGATATCGGCATATACATTATTTTCTGTGCCAATACAATTGATTCGTCATCACCAACGGCATCTTCCAATTCTATCGAATTTTTCTCCAACATTCTTTTTAAAGCCTGAAACCAACGATAATCTTCATATTCTTCCGTTCTTTCTTTTAACTGTTCTACAACATATATTAAAACAGGAAACAGTATTGCTGTATTCACTGTTTCTATCATAGACATTTGCAGTGATACTATTTGATTATAATTTTCATATACATCCCTATTTAAACCAATTCGTATCTTGTCGGAATTTATTTCTACTTTCATATCAATACTATCATCATCTTCCCGTTTATATACCGTAAAAATAGATGGTACATCTGCCAATTCTTCCAAATTTTTTTCAACAGTAAATTTATATTGCGAACCAATAGCCAAAATATTTCCAATATCTAAGCTAAACGTTATTCCTTCATAATCTAAATTAAATTTCGGATTATAATAATTTTCTATTTTCTCTTTAACTACAACAAACGGACATAATGATACAGTTCCTAATAAATATTTATCTTTTAAATCGAAATAAATTTCTTTTTGAGCTGATGTTTTTATCAGTCTATATGATGTTGCTGGTGATTCTATATGCACCAAATATTCTGCTCTTCCATTTTCTATTAATTCATCAATCAATTTATTTTTCAACTTAAACTTTACTTGTATTGTTACAACTTCAAAACTTCTTTTTATATCTATATCACAATCAAAACTGGAATTAATATAATCATCATTATTCTTCCATAAAACTGGATATGGATACAATCTATTTATTATATCCACGAATTGATACCTCCATTGAACACAATTCTTCATTGTTTATAGAATAAAAAATCGTGTATTTTTCATTTGCTGTTAAATCTCCAATATATATTTTGTCTTCTTTACATAATAAATTTCTTTTATTATCATACGCATTTTTCACCATTGCCGGTATTCCGCCCTGTTCACCCATTAAAAAAATTTCAATATACGAACGATATGAACTTATTTTCGGTATAAAAGTTAATTTGTATCGTTTATTTTGCTTATCATACAAAAATAATCTAAACTTTAAAGGTTCTATTTTTATCGGATTTTTTACCAATACTTCTTCTTTATCAGAAGATATTCCAAAAAACTCACAAATATTAAATCCTTTACTTTTACAATTTTTATTATGTTTTTTAACTGCCAGCAAATCACTATCTTCACTTAATTCTCCTCTGACATTATCACTTCCCTCACCTACATCTTTTTCATCAATAAATTGCGTTCCCTCTTTATTCGACAATATTACTTCTATTTTTTTCAAAGAAGATATACTACTTGTTTTATTCAATAGACTTTCTTGTTTATTCTGTTCATCATTTGCTACTCCTATTCCTTCATCCGGCAGATATTCACTCGCCCCCACTGCATCCATCTCATCCAAAACAGTATTTCTGCCTAAATCTTTTATTTCATCTTTAATAAATCTGGATAACTCTTTTTCTTTCTTTTTAGCTTCTTTTTTATCCGGATGTCTGTCAGGTTCCCATTTATCATGCTGTGGTGTTTCCATTAAACGAAAATATTCATCAACTTTCTTATCTTTCAAAATACAAATAGCCGAAAATTCCATAGAAGCTGAGATACGGTTTTTATCAAAAACTTTCATGCCATTGCCTCTAGCCATTAGGACACGGCGTTTTTTCAAACCTTTTTCAATTAAAATATCCAGTGTTATATTTCCTAAATCTGCAAAAATTTTTTCTTTATGTACAGTATTCGGTGAATATAAAACCTGATAATATTCTTTTGTTAAGTCATCACCGTATTCCTGTACTAAATTTGACAAATTTGCTTTGTCTATCAATATTTCACCTATTTTTACTTCCAAATCGCCATGATAAATACTTAATAAATAACTGCTAAGTACAGATTTTATCATTTCAGAAATCCAATCATCATCATTTATAAATCCCAAAATGTAAATATCCGTACCGATAATATTTCTCTTAAAACCGTCCAAAGAAAAAGTATCAAATACCGGTAAATTTTTATTCATATCTCCATAAAAACCTGTCCCCTGCGTTATTACTTTTTCTTTTTTTCGCCAAAAACTTTTTTCTCTTTCTTCTTCGAAAGAAGCTAGCTTTGCTACTCCCTGATATGCTCTTATTCCTTCTTTATCTAATGTACTGTAATATATAACTCTTAAATCAGAACAGGCAAACGGCGCATTTTTTCCAATTCCGTAACTTCCGCCGGCCGTTCCCGTTTTGCTCGATACACCGGAAGATTTCACCAGATTAATCCAATCAGAATTTTTTTCTTTTCTCGCTCCTATTAAACCAGTTGTATTAAAATCGCTTATTCTTAATAATCTCAATTTTTCGGATTTAATTATTTCTACTGTATTTTCATAGAATTTTACAGCTTTTTTATTATCTTTCCAATATTGTTCAGATAGAACAAATACTTCTCTCAATCTTTCAAAATCCGGAATATCATTTGTTTTTATATTACTTAATTGAAAATCTATTCTTACTGGTTCACTGTTTTCCAATCGCGCATCTAAAGAATTTTGACAAATTTCCCTGGCTAAAGATTGAAATACATTCCCTTTAAAAGTTTCAATACCTGCTTCACTTATACCATTAACACTTCCATTATTGTTATCTGGAAAATTCCATCCTATATTACCCATTTTATCACTCCTTAATATTTACTTAAATCAATTATAACATAATCCAAAAGATATAACTGACTTATATACAAAACTAAAATATATATTTACTAATTTATATTACCGATAAATAAACATCATATAATTTATACATATATAGTTCTAATAAAATTTTCTTGTTTAATTTTGTTCGTTTTTTAGTTAAAATATAACAAGAAGAAAGAGGTGTTTATATGATTGCAAGCGAACGATATGAAAAAATCGTGGAAATGGTGGATGCTCAAGGTATAAAAAATACGAAAGAGCTGGCACAGATACTTAATGTCACAGAAATGACCATTCGCAGGGATTGCGAAGAACTGGAGAAACAGGGGAAATTAATCCGCGTGCGCGGCGGCGCCAAAAGCATCAATAAAACGAAAATAGTTTCCGATTTCGACGACAAAAAAATGCAGGACAGAACGGACTTTTTTGATGAAAAAGATTTAGTCTGCCGCAAAGCAGCGTCTTTTGTTGAAGAGGGTGACTGTATTTTTTTGGATGGCGGTACGAGTATATTGCCGATTGTAAAATATCTAGCCAGAAAAAAAGTTAAAATCGTAACGAATAGTATTTTATTGGCTAATATGTTTCAAGACAGCGGTTCGGAACTTTTTTTAATAGGCGGGAAATATCTGCCGAAATACAATATGGCGGTAGGTTCAATCGCTTTGGAAATGCTGGGTAAATTTAATTTTGATTATGCGTTTATCAGCTGTTCAGGTATAGACGCGAAGAAAAAGCTCATATACAGCGCCGATATCGAAACGACGGAGATTAAGACGAAAGCAATGGAGATAGCGTCAAAAAAATATCTGCTTAGCGATTCATCGAAATTTGATATAAAAGGCTTTTATAATTTCAGTTCCTGTGATAAATTCGATGCCGTTATCTGCAATGATGATGAGCATATAGATAAAGAATGTGTCGGAGATAATTTCATTTTTGTTCCGGAAAGTGAATAATTTTTGTTTTAAAATGTTTACAATTGTTTACAAATGTGATAATGTAATCACAGGAGGAAAAATAACGAACATAAAATAAGAAAACAAGCGTTATTTAGCAATAAAATGAAAGTAAACACAAAAAAAGCGACAGAAATGAACTTAAAAGAACTGGCAAAATACATTGATTACTCCGTTTTAAAACCGGAGTTCACGCCGCGGCAGATTGTAGATTTGACAAAAGACGGCGTACAGCTCGGCTGCGCTACTATCTGTATTAATCCCGGTTATATCGAACTTTGCGAACCGTATGTAAAAGGTTCGGATACGATGCTTTGTCCCGTTGTGGATTTTCCTTTCGGCACGAGTTCCACAAAATCGAAAATAAAGCAGATTGAAATTGCGGCGCAGTATGAAACGGTAAAAGAAATAGATGTTGTAGCCAACTTCGGCAAAATAAGAGCGGGCGAATTTGAACAGGTACAAGAGGATATAAGGCTTTGTACGGAAGCGGTGCATAAATACGGGAAGGAAATTAAAGTTATTTTTGAAACAGATGCTTTAGATGAAAAGCAGATACGGAAAGTCTGCCGTATTTGCGTTGCACAAGGTGTAGATTTTGTAAAAACGAGTACGGGGTTTTTGACCGGTTTTGAACTGCACGGAGCAACGCTCGACATCGTTAAAATCATGATGGAAGAAGTTGCAGGCAAGTGCAAAATTAAAGGCAGCGGCTGTATCAGAACGAGACAGCATTTTCTCGATTTAATCGATTTGGGGATAGACCGCATGGGCATAGGATATCGTTCTGTTCCGGTGGTTTTAGGCATAAAAAGATAAACGGGAGGTTTTAATATGACTGATGTATTTTATGTATTGGTTAAGGAAAAATTCGATAATCCGCAGAAAAAAGTTGATTGGAAGAGTGTTCCGTGGAAAGAATGGAAACGCGTTCTGCCACAGTACTTGGCGGAGGATATTGAACGGATAAACAATAATAGCAGAGAAACAATGCCGTATGTATATGATTGTTATATAGGCAGTGCCTACGCTTATACAAGCCTGGCCGTAAGAGATAAGGTTTTGATAGAAGAACAGGCACAGGCACTCAGAGAAAAATATATTTATCCGCACTTGAAACAAACGGAAAAAGCTGCTTGAAACAAAAAGAGATGTTGCTATTTATACATAGAGCAACATCTCTTTTTAGTTTAAAATACCAAACCGCTTTCAATAATCATGCGGATACCGAGCAGGAAAAGTGCCAGGCATAACAGCAGAATAATACTGCGCGGACGAGTTTTACGCGATAATCTCGCACCAATCTGTGCACCGATGACAGCACCAATACCGACGGACAATGCCGGAACCCAAACAATATGGTCAAGCATAATATGAGAAATAACACCGAAAAAGGAAGAAACAGCAAGAACAAAATGTGAAGTTGCCGTAGCCATATGCGGCGGAAATGCAAGAGCATAAATCATAGTCGGAACATGAATTACACCACCGCCAATACCAAAAATACTGGAGATAAAACCGACAAAACCGCTTAGAAAAATGCCGAGTTTTTTACGAGATAAAAAGATTTTTTCATTAAATTCATTCGCAATCATTTTTTTATTGGCGGAATTCCAATACATTATAAAAGCGATAAATAAAATAAAAATACCATAAGCCAGGCTGAAAGTAGGCCCTGTGAAATAATCACTGACAAGTCCGCCTAAAAACGCCCCCGGCAATGTGGCAAGTGCAAAAGGCACAGCTGCCTTAAAATAAACGCGTCTTTGTTTTACATAAGCAAAAGTACCGGAAATAGCATTTAAAAATACGCCGAACAGCGATGTACCGATAATTTGCGGTGCTGTCTGAAAAATAGACGGTGTAAGAGCAAAAGTAAACAGCGGTATCATTATAAGTCCGCCGCCGATACCGACGAGTGTACCGAAAGTACCGACTCCGATACCTACTAAAAACAAAATAAAAATTTCTAACATGATAAATTATCCTTTACTGATTATATTTAATTTATGCTAAAGCCAAAATGAGCAGCTACTTTTTCATATGCCGGAACAGAAATATTCTTAGCTCTTGCCATACGTACGATTTCAAAAATAAGGCCGTCCATTTCACTTTGACTGCCTTTTGCCAAATCTTTCTGCATGGAAGCCGTCGTATCCGATGTTACCGCCTGCAGGATTTTCATATTGATATCCATAATATCGCTCGGCAATTTAATATCATAAGCAGCAGCAATATTCATGCAGTCTTTCGTCAAAGATATGAATAAATCCTGCTCTTTACCCCGCTTTTGCATTATACCGGCATTAATATCATAATAGGCACCGGCTGCAGCAAAAGGTGAAACGAACGTGAATTTACGGAACGTATCATCAGCAATTTTTTCCGACAGTACAGCTTTAATACGACTGTTTTCCAAATCCTGCTTTATTTTTAACAACTGCGGTTTTAAAGATGTTGCACCGCGCGTACCATAAACAATGCGGAAAATATTGCCGGACTGCGTAATTTCTCCGGGAGCGCAAATATAGGCGACAATATAGATACAGCCTTCAAGAACATGCAACTGCGGCAGTTTTTTTGACAGATACTGACCTGTGCCGTAAATATTCAAAATCGGAATAATAATCGTACGGCTGTCGGAAGCATTTTGCAAAAACGGAATAATTTCACTAATAGAATAACCTTTAACGGAAACGAAGATAACATCTGCTTTTTGACCTGAAGATATATATTCGTCAGTCGTCATGGCTTTAATATCGCTCAGCGTTACCTCTCCTAATATACCTGAATGAAGCATAAGACCGTGCTGGCGGATGGCATCTAAATGCCTGCCGCGGGCAATCAGCGTAACATCATGACCAGCATGAGCTAAAAACCCGCCGATACTGGCTCCCGTTCCGCCGGAACCCATAATAACGTATTTCATAACAATACCTCCTTGATATATAATATACATATTACACCGAGCTACTGATACAATATATATATTATACCTGTTGTGCTAATAAAAATACCTACCCGTATCAGCAATATAATATTTTATATTTGTTCAATGTTGGCATTTAACCTCACTAAATATAAAATATTATACTGCTAAAAAAATTAACTGGCACAATGGATAAATATTATGTAACTTATTATAACAAAATATTTTACTTGTTGTGCTGTAAAAATTAAACATGAAAAATAAATTTCTATTTATCGAGCAGATGTTCATTTTTCTTTGACGCAAAGAAAAACGAACCAAAAAGAAACATTTTTTACGTTTCGCTCACGCTGCACTGGGCAAGTCTTCGTAACTTTTCTATAAATCCAGTCGGTAAAACGGC
>USIX01000069.1 GCA_900554895.1 uncultured Megamonas sp.
TTTTTTCTTTAAGTTCGTTTTCTTTAAAATCAAAGAAAACGGTAAATAGAAATTTATTTAATAAAAAATTATCAGATTGCCATTGTGGAGTAGAAACTTTTTGCCGGTGTTACGGCTTAAAATCTTGACAAATTTTTCATTTATGTAATATCATGTCTTTTAACGATATTGTTAATTTGTTAACTTAGAAATAAAAGTTTGGAGGTTTAATAATGAGAAGCGATTTAGTAAAAAAAGGACCGACGCGTTCGGCTCATCGTACGCTGTTCAGTGCCATGGGATACAGCGCGGAGGATTTGAAAAAACCTTTAGTAGGCATAGTTAATTCTTTTAATGAAATTATACCGGGTCATATTCATTTGAGAACGATTGCAGAAGCTGCCAAACTCGGCGTAGCATCTGCCGGCGGTACACCGATAGAATTTCCGGCAATCGGTGTTTGTGACGGTATTGCCATGGGCCATCCGGGAATGAAATTTTCGCTTGCCAGTCGTGAACTGATTGCTGACTCTATTGAAGCTGTAGCAACGGCTCATGCTTTTGACGGACTTGTGCTCATTCCGAACTGTGATAAGATTGTGCCGGGTATGCTGATGGCGGCAGCTCGTCTTAATATTCCGTGTATCGTAGTCAGCGGCGGTCCTATGCTCGCCGGAAATCATAAAGGCAGAGTGGTCGACCTCAGTACGACTTTTGAAGCTGCTGGTAAATTTGTAGCAGGTAAAATGACGGAAGACGAACTGCACGATTTGGAAGCACATGCCTGCCCGGGTTGCGGTTCCTGCTCCGGTCTGTTTACGGCAAACTCCATGAATTCGCTCACTGAAGTTTTGGGCATGGGGCTTCCGGGCAACGGCACCATTCCTGCTGCTTATATCGGTGCACGTGTGGCACTTGCAAAAAAAGCGGGCCGCACGATTATGGATTTGATTGAAAAAGATATAAAACCGCGTGATATATTAACGAAGAAAGCATTTGAAAATGCCATTACTGTAGATATGGGTATAGGCGGTTCTTCCAATACGGTGCTTCATTTAACAGCTATTGCGCATGAAGCGGGAATTTCTCTTCCGGCACAGCTGTTTGATGAAATCAGTGCTAAAACGCCGTATATTACAAAATTGAGCCCGGCAGGAACACATCATATGCAGGACTTGGAAGAAGCTGGCGGTATCAGTGCCGTAATGCACGAACTTAGTAAGAAAAATCTTATACATCTTGATGCTCTTACCGTGACGGGAACCATCGGCGACAGAATTAAAGATGCGCAAATTCTTCGTCCGGACGTAATCAGAACAGTTGACAATCCGTACCGCAAAACGGGCGGTATTGCTATTTTAAAGGGCAATCTGTGTCCGGATAATGCTGTTGTCAAAGAAAGTGCCGTACAGGAAGATATGCTTGTTTATAAGGGAACGGCGAAATGCTTCAATTCGGAGGAAGAAGCTATTGAAGCAATTACCGGCGATAAAATTAAAGACGGTGATGTTGTCGTAATCCGTTATGAAGGTCCGAAAGGCGGTCCTGGTATGCGCGAAATGCTCAATCCGACAGCCGTTATTGCCGGCATGGGACTGAAAGTCGCGCTTATAACGGACGGACGTTTCTCCGGTGCGACGCGCGGCGCATGTATCGGACATGTTTCACCGGAAGCTATGGCAGGCGG
The DNA here is from genome assembly GCA_900554895.1 of uncultured Megamonas sp. Lineage (GTDB taxonomy): Bacteria > Bacillota > Negativicutes > Selenomonadales > Selenomonadaceae > Megamonas > Megamonas gallistercoris. The sequence goes on from USIX01000069.1 coordinate 1,667, forward strand.
ACCGATTGCTTATGTTGAAGATGGCGATATTATTGATATCGATATTCCGGCACGCAAACTTAATGTACTTATCAGTGATGATGAAATGGCAAAACGTAAAGCAGCTTGGGTAAGACCGGAACCAAAAGTAAAAACAGGATATCTTTCCCGTTATGCTAAACTTACGACTTCCGCCAATACGGGTGCCGTGCTGGAGTAAATGACGTTGAACAGACAGAAACGTATTGCGCTTATCAATGATATAACGGGTTTCGGACGCTGTTCCGTTACAGTGCAGCTGCCATTGATATCGGCTTTGAAAGTGCAGGCATGTCCGCTTCCTACGGCGATACTGTCGGCACATACGGGTTTTCCTGTTTATTATATGGATGATTATACGCGCCATATGGAAGAATATATGAATAACTGGCATCAGCTCAATCTGGAATTTGATGGAATAGTGAGCGGTTTTCTGGGCTCGAAAGAACAAATCGGTCTTGTTCTGGAATTTGTTCGACGGTTCAAGCAGAAAGATACACTGTTTGTTGTTGACCCGGTAATGGGAGACGGCGGCAGGCTGTATTCTTCGTATGATGAGTCGCTTTGCAGGGAAATGCGCCGATTAATTCCGGCAGCCGATGTAATAACACCAAATTTGACGGAAGTATGTCAGCTTCTGGATTTAACCTATCCTGAAAAAATGCCGGGTATTTCTGAGCTGGATAAAATGGCAGATGCGATAAGCAAGCAGGGACCAAAGCAGATTGTTATTACAGGTTTGGTGGACGGAGATACCGTTTATAATTATATTTACCAACAGGGAAAAAATTCTTATTTGCAGGCAAATGAACGCGTACCGGAAGAACATTCCGGTACAGGTGATGCTTTTGTAGCTATACTGGCAGCATGTCTTGTTAAAGGTGAAAATTTAATGACAGCAGTGCAGAAAGCGGCAGATTTTGTCGGTAAGGCAATGCGCTATACAAATTCGTTGCAGGCTCCGTGGAATTACGGGTTATGCTTTGAAGAGTATTTGACGGAATTGAAATAAAGTAAAAGCTATTGTGCCGGTGATTTCGGTGCAATAGCTTTTTGCTTAAACTGAGCAATTTTTGTAAAATAATGGGCATTTTTGTATGTTGAATTTTCCAGATTAAACGACTATAATTTTCTGTATATAATGTGTTGTACCGATAAATTTTAAGAATTTGCAGGTTCGGCACGGTATAACATAAAAAGAATTATTTCTTAATATATGCTTATTCAGGTAATTTTGGGTTTGTTTTTTTGCTATCAAAAGAAAATGAACAGCAGGTATTAAGTTGTATAATTAGATTGGCAGAGAGAAGGATAACAATGATTTTATATACCTTACATGAAAACGGCTATATTGATTTTGCCGAAAAAATAAAAATGTATCCCGCAGAAAAATTCAATATGTATGTGAATATAACAAACAGATGTAATTGCAACTGCACATTTTGTCTGCGTCACTTGAAGGAAGACCATAAATTATGGCTTAAAGGCGGAGAACCTTCCGTGGAAGAGATAAAGCAGGCGTTTTTGAACGCGCCGATGGAAAATGTGCGTGAAATAGTAATCTGCGGTTTCGGCGAACCGACAATCAGACTGAACGATTTACTGGCTGTATTGAATTTTATACGAGAAAAATTTTCGCAAATTAAAGTGCGTATGAATACAAACGGTCTCAGCGATTTGGAACACGGCAAATGTACGGCTCCGTTGTTTAAAGGTCTGCTTGATACGATTTCCATCAGTCTGAATGAATCAACAGCGCAAAAATATCTGGATGTTACACGCAGCCGTTTCGGTATAAAATCATATAATGCCATGCTGGAATTTGCCAGTCAGTGTAAAAATTATATTCCGAATGTTGTAGTAACAATTGTTGATGTAATAGGTGAAACGGAAATTGCAGCGTGTAGAAAAGTTTGTGAAAAATATAATTTAAATTTACGTATCCGCCGCTATGAAAATAACTGATGAAAAAACGAAGGAAGCGAGATTGTTGTGGAGTTTGGGATGACGAAATTATTATGGACTGAAATAGATTTAGATGTGGTAGCTAAAAATATGCAGATTATCCGTCAACTTAGTAAATCAAAAGAGATAGCAGCAGTAGTAAAGGCTGATGCTTATGGGCACGGTTCAGTGGCATTGGCGCAAACTCTGCTGGATAACGGAGCTGATCGTTTTGCTGTAGCGCGTCTTGATGAAGCGATAGAACTTCGGCATCACGGTATAACGGCTCCTATTTTTATTCTCGGCTATACCGACCCGAAACGTGCCGGTGAAGCCATAGCATACAATGTGGATGTCTGCATGTATGATTATGAAGAGGCCAGAATTTTTTCAGAAGAGGCTGTAAAGCAAAATAGCCAGGCGGTTTTTCATATCGCTGTCGATACGGGAATGGAACGCATAGGCTATAAACCGGACAGCGACAGTGTAGCTGAGATTGTGAAAATCAGTAAATTGCCGAATGTGGTTTTAGAAGGGATTTTTACTCATTTTTGTTTAGCCGACAGTTCGGATAAAACTTTCACGCATAAACAATATGCAAAATTTAAGTGGGTATGTGATGAACTGGCTAAGCAGAATGTAAAAATAAATGTACATCATTGTGCTAATAGCGCGGCTATTATTGATTTGCCGCAGTATCATTATGATATGGTGCGGGCAGGCGTGATTATGTACGGCATGGCGCCGTCAGATGAAGTGGATATTGCGTCTACAGGGCTTAAACCGGCGATGAGTTTTAAATGCGAAGTGACTTTCGTAAAAACGGTTGATGCAGGTGACGGAATAGGTTACGGGCATAAATACATTGCGGACAGTAAAAGAGTTATAGCAACTATTCCTGTTGGTTATGCCGACGGTTATACCCGTCTTTTATCTGGCAGAGCGGAAGTATTAATTCACGGCAAAAGAGCCAAAGTGGTCGGCAATATCTGTATGGACCAGTGCATGGTGGATGTTACGGATATACCGAATGTAAAGGTAGGCGATGAAGTGGTAATATTCGGTAGACAGGAAAATGAATGTATTCTGGCTGATGAACTGGCCGACAAACTCGGCACTATCAACTATGAAATTACATGTATGATATCGCGCCGTGTTCCAAGATTTTATATAAAAGACCATAAACGGGTATTTTATAAATCATATTTAAGCGATTTGGCACTTAGCATGTACAATCTTTAATTTTATTTTTTGTTTTTTAGAAAGAGAGGGATTTTCTTGGAAACAGCTGCTTACATAGCTATAGCTATTTTCGTAGTGGCATATATGCTGATTATTTCGGAAAAAATACATCGTACGATTGTTGGCTTATCCGGTGCAATGTTGATGATTTTGTTGGGAATATTGAACCAGGAGCAGGCGATAAGCCATGTTGATTTCAATACAATCGGACTTTTAGTAGGCATGATGATAATTGTCAATATTACGAGTGAAACGGGTCTGTTTAATTATCTTGCCATTTGGTCAGCAAAAAAAGTAAAGGCTAATCCTGTGAAACTGCTTATTGTACTGTCAGCGCTCACGGCAATTTGTTCCGCTTTTCTCGACAATGTAACAACGGTTCTTTTGACCGTACCTGTAACTTTCAGTATTACAGCACAGCTCAAAGTTCCCGTTAAACCGTTTTTGATTGCACAGATTATGGCTTCCAATATCGGCGGTACGGCAACGCTCATCGGTGACCCGCCTAATATCATGATTGGCAGTGCCGTTCCGGAAATGGATTTTATGGCGTTTCTGACGAATTTGGGTGATATCTGTATTGTTATTTTTGCCGTTACAATAGCAATTATGGTTGGCATTTATCATAAACAGCTGAAAACAAAATCAGAGCTTCAGGCTCAGGTAATGACAATGGATGAACGCAAAGAACTGAAAGATACGAAACTCCTGAAAAAATGTTTATTCGTTCTTGCTGTTACGATTATTACGTTCGTATTCCATTCACAGCTGGGGCTGGAATCTGCCACTGTTGCTTTAAGCGGTGCGTCACTTTTAATGCTTATAACAATCAGTACGCGTGAAACGGCTATTGTAGGTATTTTAAGCAAACTTGAGTGGCTGGCTATTTTCTTCTTCGTTGGACTGTTCATTCTTGTCGGCGGTCTGGTGGAAACAGGCGTTATCAAAGCTATGGCGGCAGAAGCCGTTAAACTTACGGAAGGCGACTTAACTACGACGACTATGCTTATATTATGGCTCAGTGCAATTGCTTCCGCATTTATTGACAACATTCCGTTTGTAGCAACCTTAATTCCGATGATTAAAGAAATGGGTGCGATGGGAATGACCAATCTCGAACCGCTCTGGTGGGCACTGTCTTTAGGTGCATGTCTCGGCGGCAATGGTACGCTTATCGGTGCCAGTGCCAATGTTGTTGTTGCTGGCATGGCAAGTGCGCACGGTGTTAAATTGACATTTGTGGATTATTTGAAAATCGCGTTTCCGCTTATGATACTGTCCATAATTATTTCCAGCGTATATATTTATGTAAGGTACTTATAATATATTTGTCATGTTTTTTTGTAAAATAATATATGATGAAAGATAATATCAGACATATTTCCATGAAAGATGAAAAATAAAAAGGGCTGCCGTAAAATATGTAAATTTATTTTACGGCAGCTTTTTTGTGTTCATCAAGCTGGGGAGGCTTGGGGTAGGTTGTTTTGCATTTCAGTTTTAAAAATGTTGAAAATTTCTTCTAAACGTTCAACGGAAATACCAGTGCCTTCAGAGAATTGTTGCAGACGCTGCTGGTCTGTCATATTTTTATACTGATTTAAAAGTTCATCACGTTGCGTTTTATCCATCTGTCTGAATTTGTCATGACCGGATTGAACGAAATCACTGATACTGTCAACTTCCTGCTGGGAGATTTTGCTTTCCTGTATCAGCTGGTTGGTAAAATCGCGCAGTCTCTGGTCAAGATTGTCTTTTGCAGGTCTAGGCGGTTTTACGTGTCTAGGCGGCAATGGACGAAGTATTTCTTTCAGTGTAGCGACCGGGACAGTCGTGCTTTCAGAAATATCCTGGAAATTGGCACGCAGGGACAGGTCATCGCGGTTTTCACGGCGGTATTTGAATGTGTCGCGGCGTTCTAATTTACGCATTTCGTCGAAAGCATTCTGCTGGTTTTTATAGAAGGAAATCATTTTTCTTTTCAGCTTATCAGCTTGAGTGGCGGATATTTTATTATTGTCCAGAGCTTTATCTATTTCAGCAAAATTGGCAGCTGCCTGATGACGTGTAGTGGTATACATCCACGTGTATTTTTGCTGAAACTGTTCATTGTATTCCTTAAATTTGTCGAAATTCATAGGCGGAGGTATCATCTGCTGATGCGGCGGAGGCGGCGGGGGCATTTGACTGTCATTTTGTGCGGCGAATGCGGTGCTGCCGAGAATTAAAGTGGTGCAGCCGACGAGCAGTGCGGCAGAGAGTTTTTTCGTCAATGACTTTTTCATATATATACACATCCTTTCGGTATATATTGTTATCTTGTATATTATTAGCATAACATGAAAAAAATAGATTAAAATTAAAAATAGATTAAAATTATATTAAAAAACTCCTTAAAATCCGTGCAGCCGATTTTAAGGAGTTTGTATTTTTGTTATTTTACAACGAGAGCAGGACAAGGAGCATGTTCAACGACATACTGACTTACTGAGCCGAGCAGCACGCCTTTGACAAGACCGAGACCGCGGCTGCCGATTACTACAAGGTCAGCTTTGATTTCGTCGGCAAAATCAGTAATGGTAACAGAAGGAGAACCTGTTTCAGAAGTAGTAATAACATTGATTTTTTCTGGTACTTTGCTGGCTGCTTTTTCCAATATTTCATTACCGGCTTTATTTACGGCTTCAAGGATAGCATCGGAGAGGCAGGCATTGATTGCCAGCTGATTGATGTTTGCTACATAGAGAATGTGAATTTCACTGCCGTAAATTTCAGCAATGGAGATTGCTTCGTCAATAGCTCTGTCAGCAGTTTCAGAACCGTCTACAGGAACTAAAATACGTTTGATATCTGTCATAAGGAATCCCTCCAGAATTTATTTTACAATTAGTACAGGACAAATGGATTTTTCAAGAATATAGCGACTGACACTGCCGTTCAGAATTGTGCCGAAAAAACTTAAGTTTCTGCAACCCATAATGATGAGGTCGGCATGATAGTTCTGGGCAAATTCTAGAATTTTCAATTTGGGCTGACCGCTTAAATGATGAGTGCTTATCTGTAAATTGGCGGAAAGCTGCATACGCGCACTGTCAAGTATACTATGGGAATAGCGGGAAACTGAACCGGTAAAAGGTGTCGACAGCCATGAAGCGCCGTCGAGGGAGCTGTCAGTTTTTTCATTAAAGTACGTAACCAATAATAAAGCAATCTGTGCATTGTAAATCTGTGCTAAATTATCAGCCATGCTTAAAGCACTGAAAGCCTCTTTTGTATCATTTATCGGTACTAATATACGCTTAATATCCAGCATAGTCATCACCTAAATTCCTGAACGTTTAAATATATTATTCGCTAGTATAATTTAAAATTCCTTTAAATCGTTTTTAAAAATTTTCTGGAATAAATTGAAGGATTTGAAATTTTTTTGTGAAATATATCACTATATAAATAGAGATTTTGTAGAGAGGAAAATGATGATGTTTACGAAAAAAGAAGCGTATGAATTACTGAAAAAGTATAATAAGGAGGAATTTCATTTACAGCATGCACGTACAGTAGCACTTGTCATGCGCTATTTTGCCCAGAAACTCGGTTACGAAAATGAAGCTGATTTTTGGGAGGTGGCAGGACTTTTACATGACATCGACTTCGAGATGTATCCGGAAGAACACTGCCGTAAAGCAGAAGAGCTTTTAAAGCAAAGCGGAGCGGATGAAAAGCTCATTCATGCTGTGTGCTGTCACGGTTACGGTATTTGCAGCGATATAGAGCCGAAGCATATGATGGAAAAGATTTTGTTTGCAACAGATGAACTCACAGGTTTAATCGGAGCGGCAGCTCTTATGCGTCCGTCGAAATCGGTTCAGGATATGGAACTTAAAAGTCTGAAAAAGAAATTTAAAGATAAAAGTTTTGCTGCCGGCTGTTCGCGCGATATTATTAAGCAGGGAGCGCAATTGCTGGAATGGCCGCTTGAGGAGCTTTTAAATCAGACTTTGGAAGCAATGAAAGCTGTTGAAGCTGAAATTCCGAATAAAGAATTCTGATTATCTTCGTTGCTGAAAAAACTGTTTTACAAGATAGCTGCATTCATCTTCAAGTACGCCGGAGCGCACTTCAATCTGATGAGGAAGATAAGGATTGCTGACGATGTTAAAGACGGATTCACATCCGCCTGCACGCCAGTCGGTCGCGCCGTATACAAGTCTTTTTATACGGCTGGTAAACAATGCTCCGGCGCACATGGGACATGGCTCAATAGTAACATACAGCGTTAAATCACAAAGCCGCCAATTTTTTAATTTTTGGCAGGCTTTTTTTATGGCTAAGATTTCGGCATGAGCCGTAGCGTCAAACGTTGTTTCTCTCAGATTATGGGCGCGGGAGATAATTTTTCCCTGTTTGTTGCAGATTATCGCGCCTATAGGAATTTCGCCGAGTTTAAATGCTTTTTCGGCTTCTTTCAATGCTTCGCGCATTCCTTCGGTGTCATTGCGGATTACACTTGTATTATACATAAAAAACCTCGCTTATCGTTAATTTATATTTGACCGGAAGGGAAAATGAATTATAATAGTAATGCTATAGTCTTGACGGAAACAATACTGACTTTTGGCAGATGATTTCCGAGGGTGGAAATATAACCTGTCGGCGGCAGTAAACTTTAGTTTGTAAAGTTATTGACCGGCGGCTGAGACTGGAGGATAAAATGAACTGGTATTTAGTAGTAATTGCTCTTTATGCTGTGCTTTTAATTGCTGTCGGTGTGATTATATCGCGCCGTGTAAAGGGAGCAGATGATTTTTTTGTCGGCGGACGTAAGATGGCACCTTTTTTGCTGTTTATCACCTTGGTGGCTCCGAATATCGGAGCAGGTTCAACAGTAGGTGTGGCAGGTATGGGCTTTACTTCGGGCATATCGGCGGCGTGGTGGATTATAGCTTCGGCTGTCGGTACTTTTATTTTAGCATTTATTATCGGTCCTAAGATATGGGAAATTGCCAAAAATCATGGCTTTTATACTTTGGGCGATTATCTGGAATATCGCTATAACCGTTATTTACGCGGATTTATTTCCTTGATGATGGCAATAGGCACATTGGCTATTTTTGCCGGTCAGCTCATGGGTATCGGCTGGATTTTGTCAGTGGTGGCGGATATTGATAAAACAATGAGTGTACTGATTGCGTCAGCGGTCGTAGTGCTGTATTTTTGTGCCGGCGGATTTTTGTCGGCAGTATATGCCAATCTGATTGAGGCATGCGTGAAATTAATCGGTTTTATTGTTGCCGTACCGCTCGTACTGTCGTTTGTCGGCGGTTTTGAGGGACTGCATGATAAAGTTGTCGCCAATATGGCGGATGCGGCGCAGAGCGCGGCGTATTTCAGCTTTGACGGGCTCGGTTCAACAGTAATCATGGGCTTTTTTCTGATGCTCATGCCGTCGTTTTTTCTGTCGCCTGCATTAATCGGTAAGGTATATAGCGCCAAAGATAAAAATACGGTGCGTATAAGTACGTTTTTGTGCGGTATGGTAATGCTGCTGTTTTCTATTATACCGGTAATACTCGGCATGGCGGCTTACGCAATTGCGCCGGATTTGCCGCAGCGCGATTTGGCTCTGCCGTATGTAATGAAAGAATGTATGCCGTTTTGGGCGTCGGCACTGGCGCTGGCAGCGATTTTCTCGGCGGAAATCAGTGCGGCGGATGCTGTTTTGTATATGATAACGACTTCGTTTACAAAGGATTTATATAAATCGTTCATTAATCCGTCCGTTTCGGATGAAAAACTGATAAAAGGCGGACGCATTGTAACGGTGCTTGCCGGTATAATTGGTATCGGTCTGGCGATTGTCCTGCCGAATGTAATTTCAGCTTTGTCCATTTTCTATTCATTGATGTCCGTATCGATAACGGCACCGCTACTGTTCGGTCTGTTTACGAAAAAAAGTTCGGCAGCATCTGCTATTATCGCTGCCGTAGTCGGTGTTATAGTTACAGTGGGGCTGGAACTGTTCAATGATAATAAAGGTATCTGGATATTGAACGGACAGTCGACAGCGATACTTCTAACGTTAGTCATAATGATGATATTATTAGTTGTAAAACCGAAAAAAATATAAAAATAAAAAGCTGTTTAAGCATGAGTTTTGCTTAAGCAGCTTTTTTTGGTCAGAGATTTGATATATGTCTTAATTTTATAAGGTAAATAAAAAACCTTCATTAAATTAATAATGAAGGTTTAAATTATCTTTATTAAATGGTGGGCCCACCTGGATTCGAACCAGGGACCAACCGGTTATGAGCCGGGGGCTC
>USIX01000070.1 GCA_900554895.1 uncultured Megamonas sp.
AAATTTCTAAGCGGGCTACGAACTAAAAAGTTTCTTTTTCGGCAACTTTTCTTTGTATTCAAAGAAAAATTGCCCGGCGCAATATAAGAATAACTTAAGAAATATTTCTTATTATATTATATTGTGCCGAACTGGCACTTTTAAAGATGTTTTCTTTAAAATAAAAGAAAACGGTAATAGAAAATTTTTTAGCGCAACAGGTTATGTTTTATGATAAAATAGATAACGTTCATTTTTATTTGAATGTAAAGGAAAAGTACCCAGTATAATGTAATTATGCCAAATTCAAGATAAGGGATTAATTCTCTTTATCTGCTGTACTGGCTGATTTTTCAAAGTATTATACTGCTGGTTAAAAGTTCAATGTTTTACCGGTATAATCGGTTTTTCTTTATGATATTTTTTATTTGATTTCCCAAAAAAGAAATGGAGGACTTTCTTTGAATATATATGATGGATTAAATCCTGCCCAGGCACAGGCTGTGGCACATACGGACGGGCCCCTGCTTATCATGGCGGGAGCAGGTTCGGGCAAGACAAAGGTTTTAACCTGCAAGATTGCGGCACTTTTGGAAAAAGGCATATCACCTTATAATATTCTGGCGATTACTTTTACCAATAAAGCTGCAACGGAAATGCGCCAGCGTGTGGATAATATGATTGGCGAAAAAGCAAAATATGTATGGCTCAGTACATTTCATTCATTTTGCGCCCGTTTTCTGCGTTTTGAAATAGAAGCACTTGGCATTTACAAGAAAAACTTTGTCATATACGATACGGCGGATGCTCAAACATTGATAAAAAACTGTCTGAAAGAATTAAATCTCGATGAAAAACAGTATGCTCCGTATGCTGTGCAGTCAACGATTTCCAATGCAAAGAATATGATGCTGTCACCGGAGGAATTTGCCCGCGACGCCGGCGATTTCTTTGCCCGCAAAGTAGCGGAAATTTATGATGTCTATCAGCAGCATTTGCTTGAAAACAACGCGCTCGATTTTGATGATTTGCTGATGCTTGCCGTCAAAGTTTTAAAAGAACACAGTGATGTTCGGGAAAAATATCAAGACAGATTTCAATACATTCTGGTGGATGAGTATCAGGACACGAACGGAGCACAATACCAATTAACGACACTTCTGGCAGGAAAATACCGCAATCTTTGCGTGGTGGGCGATGCTGACCAGTCCATCTACGGTTGGCGCGGTGCGGATATTCGCAATATCATGGATTTTGAAAAGGATTATCCAGAAGCAGCCGTGATAAAGCTGGAACAGAATTATCGTTCGACAAAAACGATTTTAAACGCCGCCAACAGCGTTATTGAACATAATATCGACCGCAAGCCGAAAGAACTCTGGACAAATAATCCGCAAGGTGAAAAAATAATTCATTACACGGCTAGCGACGAACGAGATGAAGCAGATTTCATCACTCGTGAAGCTGTAAAACAGAAAACGCTGTTCAATGCCTCTTACGGCGATATGGCGGTACTGTATCGTACCAATGCCCAGTCGCGAGCGCTGGAAGAAGGTTTCATGCACGCCGGTGTGCCTTATACTATGGTCGGCGGGCTTAAATTCTACGACCGCAAGGAAATAAAAGATATTCTGGCTTATCTGCGCCTTATCTACAATCCGGAGGATACGGTCAGTCTGATGCGTATAATCAATGTGCCGAAACGTTCACTGGGTGCAGTTACGATGAATAAACTGGCGGAATTCGCCGATATGTACAATATGAACCTGTTTGATGCCGTATCCGCACCGGAAACGGCTCCGATTACGCCGAAGGCAAAACATGCACTGACGGCTTTTGCCGAATTCATTATGGAAATGAGCAATCTGTCCATGCAGATTTCGGTTCATGAACTGATTGAAAAAGTTATGGAAAAATCCGGTTATGTGGCTGAACTGGAAAAGGAAAATAAAATCGAAAATCAGACACGGCTGGAAAATATGCAGGAATTTTTGAGCGTGGCGAAAAATTTTGAGGCTACGAGTGAAGAGCCGACACTGGAAAACTTTTTGAGCACTGTATCGCTCGTGTCCGATATCGATAATGCCGATATCGAAGGTGATAGTGTAACGCTTATGACTATGCACTCGGCAAAAGGGCTGGAATTTCCGATTGTATTTCTGGCCGGTATGGAAGAGGGATTATTTCCGCATGCACGTACACTTATGAACGAAGCGGAAATTGAAGAAGAACGCCGTACCTGTTATGTGGGCATTACCCGTGCCGAACGGAAACTGTATATCACGAATGCACAAAGACGTATGATTTTCGGCCGCGGCGTAAGCTATGAACCGTCCCGCTTCATCAGTGAAATTCCCATCCAGTATCTGGAAGAAAAAGAAGCAAAACGGACAATGAGTTTTAGTGACGGTTTTAAAGGCCATTACGGTTTATATAAAAGTACGAACAGTAATTACAGTACAGGCGGTATATTCGGTAAGACGGCACCGCTTAGTATCAATGACAGGGCAAAAGCCGTAAAACCGGCGGGCAATGCTGTTCGCCCCGATTTATCCGTAAAATGGAAAGTCGGTGACAAGGCAAAACATGCTAAATGGGGTATCGGTACAATTGTTTCCGTAAAAGGCAGCGGTGAAGAAGTGGAATTGAAAATCGCTTTTCCGGGTGAAGGCATAAAAGCGTTAATGCAGAAATATGCTCCGATTACAAAAGCATAATTGAAAAGTGAAGCGTACAGAAATTTATCTGTACGCTTTTTTTAGAAAAATATACTATTCAACATTTTTTTGTTTTATAATATAAATTGTGAATTCATTGTGCTAGTAAAATATCGGGCCGTATCGGCAGCATAGTGTTTTATCAAGCTGACTAGCATAACAGATATTGTGATGAATTTTATAAAAACAATGGAGGGATTTTCATGAGGAAAATTTTAGTCGCAGGCATAGTGTCTTTATTATTGACAGGATATGTACCGTCCATCGGTTCTGCCAGTGTAACAAACGGTTTCTTGACAAATGATGCCGATACATGCAAAGTTACATATCCTATCATTCAAATAGACAGCAAAAAAATCAGGGAAAAAATAAATGATGATATTTTCACACAGGCAGAAGAATTGAAAAATCAGGTGGATAATCAGATTTACAGTAAAGCGGATATGACGTATTATGAAAAATACGAAGATGACAATATTGTGTCACTGATGTTTTATGTAAATACGACACGCCGTTTTTCCAGCCAATCCAATTTGAAAGGATATACGATAACGTATGATAAACACACCGGTGAACGCGTGCCTGTAAGCCGTTATCTGACAATTACCCTTGATCAGCTTCAGGATGCTTTAAATCACAGCAGAGCATATGCGGTGGACGGGCTTGACAACGGAGTCAATTTGGAAGTACCTGTGCCGTATGTCAGCGATAATTATTTTATCTGTCACGACGGTTCCATAGGTCTTTTATATCAGCCGGGAGATTTAATGCCGGAGGAAGCTGGTGCATGTAAAATCGTAGTATCGCCGGAAACAATAGCTCAAGTGAATGAAATCAATAATCCGCCTGTCGTTAATGCGGAAAAATAATTTATTTTAAATAAAAAAGCGATGATGATATCATGGAAAATTTTACATTATTATCTGTAATAGTTTTCATAATGTTTTTGGTAACGGCGGGGCTTATTATCGTCAGAAAAATAGAATTCGTGCGTGCTCTGCCTGCTTTCGGCATTATCACTGCGCTGCTGGCGGGTGTACCGATTACGGGAAGCGGTGAGAATATCGCTGATTTCGTTATAATTGACGGTGTTATAAATCTTGCCGAGCCGATGTTTATCTATGTTTTAAGTATGATGTTTGCTGATTTCATACTTAAATACGGCATAAAAGATGAATTGGATTATCTGTGCCGCTATTATCTGGCGGAAAGACCGCAGTGGACTGTCTGGTTCATTACCGTACTGACGGTATTGTTTTCCGCTGTAATCATGCACATCGGAGCAATTATGCTGTCGGCCATACTTTTTGTGCCGCTCCTGTTAAAAGCGGGCATCAACAAACAGAGTGCCGTTGCACTGCTGCTTTTGGCAACGGGACTGGGAAGCTGTTTAAATCCCGGTTATCATCTGTTGTATGCCGGTTTATTGAACCTTGATATCGGCAGTGTAAAAGAGTTTTATTATATAATGGCATTTTTATGTGTCATTGCTATAATGGTGTACATCAGTCTGAACAGTAAAGCGATAAATCCGGTTTTTCGGCAGAAAGCAGTTAAACGGCGGATTGATTTCAAGCTGCTTTGCATGGTGATAATGCCTGTCATATTTGTTTTAGTGCTTAAAATCAATATCGAATGCAGTCTTATTCTGACTTTGTCTTACGGTTTTTTGGCAATCGGTGCTAAACGGCCGTTTATGAATTTGCTGTTTTCCTTACAGGAAGCCATTTCAAAATCGGTTGACGTTATTGTACTGCTGTCTGCCGTGGGAATTTTCATGCACGCTGTGAAAACACAGGCTGTCGTAAATTTAATGGCGCCGCTGCTTTTATGCTTAATGCCGAAAACCGCTACGGAATGTCTGCTGTTTTTTACTATTTTAACGCCGCTTGTTCTGTATAAAGGACCGTTTAACATGCAGGGCATGGGTGCAGGTTTAAGTTCCGTAATAATGGCATCAACAACGTTAAATCCTATGGTACTTGGCATGGCACTTTTATCCTTGAATACGCTGCGGAAAATAATGGACCCGATAGAGGTACAGAATATCGCTGTAATGCAGTACGTTCAGGTGGATAATAATCTGGTAATCAAAAAAGTGCTGCCGTATGCGATGGCGATAAATTATTTTGCTTTGTTTTATGCGCTTGTTATTTCATCATAAATAAAAAACGATACTTATTCAGTGATGATTGAATAAGTATCGTCTTTTTTTATTTAAGCATCTTTTAAAAATGCACTGTAACCTTTTTTCGTTTCGTAGACATCGATTTTACTCGTTATTTCCCACGGAGCGTGCATATTGAGTACGGCAACGCCGCTGTCTATTACCTGCATACCGTAAAGAGCCATGATATAGGCAATCGTTCCGCCGCCTCCCAGGTCAACGCGGCCGAGTTCGGAAAACTGGATAGCCACATTATTTTTTTCCATAATAGCGCGGATATTGCCGAGGTATTCTGCATTGGCATCATTGGAACCGGATTTGCCGCGTGCGCCGGTGAACTTATTGAATGCCATACCGCGGCCCAGATAAGCGATATTTTTCATATCAAAAGAGGATTTGTATAGAGCATCATAAGCGGAAGTTACATCGGAGGAAAGCATTTTGGAATTGGCAAGACAGCGTCTTAATGCCAAATCGCTGTATTGACCGAGTAAATTTAAGATTTCCGCAACGGTATTTTCAAAGAAGCGCGACTGCATTCCCGTTGCACCGACAGAGCCGATTTCTTCCTTATCGACGAGCAGACAGCAGGCTGTACGGGTCATTTCCTTTGTTTCAAGCATAGAAATAAGTGAAGTATAGGCGCACACTCTGTCGTCCTGACCGTAGGAGATTATCATGCTGCGGTCAAAACCGGCTTCACGTGCCTTGCCTGCCGGAACGACTTCCAGCTCGGCGGAAAGAAAATCTTCTTCTTCAATACCGTATTTCTTGCCGACGATTTTGAGTACGTTGGCTTTTACAGCATCTTTTTCATTATCTTTAAGCGGGATGGAGCCGACAAGTACATCCAGATTTTCTCCGTCAATAACTTTAGCGGCATTTTTCTGCATCTGTTCCTGCGATAAATGAATGAGCAAGTCAGTTACACAAAATACAGGGTCGGCTTCGTCCTCGCCGATAACGATATCCACGACGGAACCGTCTTTTTTCGCCACTACACCGTGAATGGCAAGCGGAACGGTAACCCACTGATATTTTTTTATACCGCCGTAGTAGTGCGTATCCATATATGCAAGACCGCCGTCTTCATACAACGGGTTCTGTTTGATATCAAGGCGCGGACTGTCGATATGCGCTCCTAAAATATTCATGCCGTTTTCCAGCGGCTCAGTACCGATATTAAACAGCACTACGGATTTTTTCATGCAGACAGCGTAGACTTTATCACCGGCATGGAGAAATTCTTTGTTGTTTAAAACAAGATTTAAATCCTTATAACCGCATTTTTCCGCCTGAATAATAATTTCCTTTACGCATTCACGTTCCGTTTTACATTGACTTAAAAAATTGCGGTAATTAAGGCAGAGTTTTTCCAACGCTTTTTTTTCCGAAGCAGAATAACTATTCCAAATGTCTTTTTTCAAAGACTGTTTATCTTTCTTTTTTTCTTTTGCCATAAAAATCACCTCTTAAAATAAATTTATCATATCTGTTGTGCCGGTAAAATTTCTATTTGTCTCTTTCTTTAAAATTAAAGAAAACGAACTTAAAGAAAGTGCCTGTTTGGCATAATATAAGAAAAAAGTAATATTTAATAATTTGTTTCTATATTATGCCGGGCAATTTTTCTTTGTTGCAAAGAAAAATGAACAACAGATAGATTAATCATAATTTATTATAACAAATTTTTCTTAAATGTGTTATTTGAATTATTTTATCCGGTTGTTTTCAATATTATCTATGAAAAAAACCCTGCTGAAAGATACATAACCGAGTTTTAAACATCTTTCAGCAAGGTTTTTATTTTTTTCTATTAATAAAATCGAGTGCCATTTCCGCATTGGATTTTGCTAGTATCCGCAGATTTTTCATGCGTTTTAAATTAGCTTGACGGTAACATTCCTTATAGTGCCATTTTTGGCGTATCTGTTGCATTAAGGCTTCCACCGTGATATTCTGCAAATCGCCTGCCACTTCTTCATCAATGGATTTTAAAAATCGGTCGATTTTCGGGTCATAAGAAATTCCTATCATTGGTGTTCCCATTACACCGGCAAAAATAAGTGCATGCAGTCTTATGCCTATCATTAAATCCATGTTGCCGACAAGTGACATGAGCTGTGCCGTAGTAAAATCCTCTTTTAGGATGTGAGCGGGATTTTTCATTTTAGCCGTAATCTGTTTTGCCGCTTTTACATCTTCCGGATATTGCATCGGCATAAAAACGATTTGCGCACCGAATTCGGCTGTAGCACAGTCAGCGGCTTTAGCTATGATTTCCTTATAATGACTCCATTCGCGCCATTCACGCACGGATATGCCGATTATCGGTTTGTTGATATCCACATGTGCTTTGAGAAAAATATCCTGCCCGGCATTTTTCTTTACCGGTTTTATGGCAAGCACAGGGTCGGCCGTTGCCTTTATCGGCGGACGGGTAATCTTGAGCATAGCAAGTTCTTTCAGGGAATCTTCATCACGTACGGTGATTAAACTGCTGTGATTGCCGAACCAGCGCATAAGACGGCGGGCAAATCTGCCGTATATCGGGCCGATACCCTGTGCATACAGCATTATAGGTGTATGCACAAGTTTGGCCAGAAATAAAATGCCCATGTAATAATACAGACTGCGGCCGCTCGTTACGTTTTGCAGAAGACTGCCGCCGCCGCTTATCAGTAAATCAGCTTTACAGAGTACTTTCAGAATGTCGATTACGTTAAGCCAGTTGACAGCATTTACTCCATGACGGATTTTAGTGTAATCCGGGTCGGATGAAATAACGGTAATATTCAGTTTTGGGTCGAGCTCCGAGAATATTTCTAACATTGCAGATAGCATGGCTTCATCTCCTGCATTCTTAGAACCGTAGTACCCGGAAATTACAATATTACTCATTCAAAGAATTGCTCCTGTCTGTCGAAGATGTAACGTATTGCCACAAATACAGAGCTCCCATAATAACACAGCCCAGTGCGCATCCCCAAATAACGCCGTCAATGCCGCGCATTAAGGACATGAATACAGGCGTGCGCATATGTGCGAAGGTTTCGACCATGGAACTCTGTCCGATTGTAGCGATTATGGACAAAATGAAAAATACTGCTGACGGCCATTTGCGATACCATGCCATCATCATGAGGATAAACGCAGGATGACCGATAAATAGTTCTTTGGAACGGGGACGGGCATAAAATGCCTGTTCCAGAAATGCTCTTAATTTAAGTTCGATACCCGGTACCGGAACACCTGCCGTATGACCGGAACGGCCGATAAAGATTACAGCGGCAACGAGTGCTACGAGAAATCCTGCCAAGACTTTAACAGAAACATTCATGTTTAAAATGCGTTTTAACTGTACTTTCAGGTTTGGCGGGTTTAAAAGTTTTTCGCCGAAGATATCGAAGCGTTTCATAAAAGCGAGCGCCACTAAAATCAGAGGTAAGACAAAAGTAAGTTTTATGCCGCGGAATATATTCATTTCCAGGAAAAATTCCACATCGGACAAAATGCCTGATAAATATAGTGCCCCCATGAACGAAATCAGCGAAGCGCAGATTATGGCTCTAACGGATTTTAAAAGCAGAGCGGTGAATTTCAGCTTGCCAACAAGACGGTTCTGGCGGATTACATCGAGTTGACTAATCATGCCCAGAACAGGAAAGATATTGGCGGCCGCCAATGCTCCGGCTACGCGGATTAGAGAACTTTTGCCTAGGAACATACATACCGCACAGGCGATAAAACATACCCCGAGCAAAGCATACAGCCTTTTGTCTGACAGTGTCGGGAATATAAGCGAGATATACATAACACCTGCGGCACAGATGCCCAGGAGCATTAAAATCTGCAAAATCCTGTTGCCGAAAAACGGTTCAAAGTAGCTGGCTTTATCAATTGTAAAGCCTTTTTCCACCAGTTTGTCTTTTGTCATGGAAATGTACTTCATATTCGTATCGAGCAGTGACAAATCATCAACCGGTTTTTCATATATGCGCATTAAGTTTATGCGGATATTGCGTTCCTGGTCGGTATTGGCCCAGCGTTCCACGGCCGTATCCATTTTTAATTTAGGCTGTTCATCTTTCGGAATGGCATATAAACGAGCCATTTTATAATCCATACCGCGGATTATGTCAAACAGACCGTCCTGCGGATAAAACTGCAGCTGGGTCACATGTTCAATGGCACCGAGTGTAATATTACGCTCTTTCATCTGTTCAATCGTGCGTTCCGTATGATGCAGACCGCCGAGTGTTTCCGAACCGGAAAATACGATTTCCGATACATTGATACCGTCCAGTCGTTTGAATACGGCATCGATATCGTCATCCGTTACGTTTTTATAATTGCTTGGGCGGGCGAGTACATAAAAGCCGGCGTTATTTACTGCCTGCATTTCATCAGTCGGCATACCTAAATTCATTTTCAGCAGTTCTTCATGATTTGCCTTAACTGCCAAAAATTCCTGATTTCCGGCATGGAGTACCGTTACGCGGTTATCTCCAAGTCTGCGAAATAAATCCTCCTTGACTTCACGGTATGTTTGCAGGTCATGACCGACTACGTAGGATTCGTCGCCTTTAATCGTACCGTTGGCTACAAGTGAGCGCCAATACGGGTCGCTCATCGTGCCGCTGTAATAGCTTTCCAGCAGCTGGCTGCCCGGTATGGCAATGGTTTTACCGTTTTTGTTCAGTTTTTCAAAAGTCGTTTCATATACGGCTAAAGAAGTTATACCGGCTTCTTTGGCACGGGAGAGGACTTCCTGCGTGGATAATCCCTCCATTTGTGCAAGTTTCAGCATATCTTCGTAATCAATAGCCAAATCGACGGTTTTATTGGCCTGTTCAACATTGTAACGTTGGATATTTACCACAATAGCAGCTATCAGGCCGATGATTATACAGATAATTAACAAACGATTATATTTAAACTTTGTCAATTTTTATTCCACCTTACTCATATTACTTATTGACAGAGGCTGCAATAAGCACTTGACCGTTTTGCTGTTCTACATTAGTAAATTGCATTCCTTCCAGCGGTAAAGAGGAGGAATTTGCTATCGGAATATCTTTTGTAAAACTCAAACCGATTTTACCAAATAAACTGCTTTGCGTATCCGCATCCGTAATACGGAAAATTAAATCCGTTCCTTCAACAAGAACGTGCCCTTTGACGTGAACGGAGGCTTTTTGTCCCAAAAAGGATATTTTACCGGTAGCTTCCACGCCGTCCGGCGAAATTTTCGCCTGTATGTCGGAAATTTTATCCACTTTTTCATTCAAAAGTTCCGTGAGATTGTTCTCATCGATAATACCCGTTATGGTTAAATCCTGAGCGGAATTAACCACCAGGCGGCGTGCCAGCAGCAGGTCTGCTACGCTGATTTGCACGTCCTGTCCGTTTAAGGTCAGATTTTTTAATTTGATTTTATCTAAAATAATGTTGTCGGCTGAAATGTTTATTGTATCAACCTGTCCGAAAAGAAGCATAAAATCAGGTGAAGTATTGACTTCGGCTGTTATGGCGTCAGACTGGATTTTCTGTGCCAGTCTGCTTTCTATCTGACTGCTGATGATTGACGGCAGTAAAACCGTCCCGAAACCGATTAAAACAATAAGGACAGCGACAATAATTATTCGTAGTTTACGCAAATTACCACAACCTTATTTTAAATTTGATGGTTTGCTTTTGCATGTAAATAAGCTTCAATAAATTTGTTAATATCGCCGTCCATTACGCCCTGTGTATCACTTGTTTCCGTATTGGTGCGGTGGTCTTTGACCAGATTGTACGGATGGAATACGTAGGAACGTATCTGACTGCCCCATTCGATTTTTTGCTGGTCGCCTTCCAGTGCTGCCAGCTCTTTTTCTTTTTTCTGCATTTCCAGTTCAAACAGGCGGGCACGCAGCAGACGCAGACACTGTTCGCGGTTTTGCAGCTGAGAGCGTTCGCTCTGGCATTGTGCTACGATACCGGTTGGAATATGGGTCATGCGCACGGCGGAATCCGTCTTATTGATGTGCTGTCCACCGGCACCGCTGGCACGGTAGGTATCAACGCGTACATCGGCCATGTTGATGTCCACTTCCACATCATCGTCAATTTCCGGCATTACATCACAAGCGGAGAACGATGTATGACGGCGGGAATTGGCATCAAACGGAGAGATGCGTACAAGGCGGTGGA
>USIX01000071.1 GCA_900554895.1 uncultured Megamonas sp.
GAAAGCCTTAAAATCATCACAAGTCGCTTTAGAATTGCAAGCTTCGTATTTTCTCCATTTGGGTGGAACGTCAGCTCAGCAAAACGCCAATTCACGATGTAGTTGCCGGAGTATGCGGTTTGGCTGTCGGTCTTATTATTGCCAATCTCTTAGGTGTTGCTTTTTCCAGAATACCGCTCATCGGTCCATATATTCCCATTATCTTCAGTATCGTATTCGGCTATCTAGGTCTTTATATTACTATAAAAAAACGTAATGATATTATATCCATTCTGCCAAGCCGCAACAAGGAACCTGCTGCAAAGGAAACAAGCAAAGAAGAGCCGCCTATGTCCGAAAAAGAAAAACGCAATCTTCCGTCTTACAAGCTGCTCGATACAAGCGTAATCATTGACGGACGTATTGCCGACATATGTAAAACCGGCTTTATTGAAGGAACATTACTTATTCCTGTTTTCGTGCTGGAAGAACTGCAGTTTATCGCCGATTCTTCCGATTTGCTCAAACGCACCCGAGGTCGGCGCGGACTTGATATTTTAAAACGTATTCAGACAGATTTTGATATGCTCGTGGAAATCGACCATCACGATTACGACGATATTTCCGGTGTCGATTCTAAATTAATCCGTCTCGGGCAGGAAATCGGTGCAAAAATTATTACCAATGATTTTAATTTAAATAAAGTCGCTGAACTTCAAGGCGTACAGGTTCTCAATATTAATGAACTTGCCAATGCCATAAAGCCTGTTGTCATTCCAGGCGAAACTATGGTTGTCACTGTAGTAAAAGATGGTAAGGAACAGGGACAGGGCGTTGCATATTTAGATGATGGTACAATGATTGTTGTTGAAAACGGACACAAACATTTGAACGAAACATTAGAAGTCGTTGTTACGTCTGTGCTCCAGACCTCAGCAGGACGCATGATTTTTGCTAAACCAAAATAAAACTATGAAGACGCTGCAATATTTTTGTAGCGTCTTTTTTAAGGAGAGGATTTTATGGTATCCGTTATTTTCCCGGCCGCAGGACAGGGCAGGCGCATGGGACTGGGCTTCAATAAAATATTCACTGAACTTGCCGGAAAGCCGATATTAATTCAGACTTTATTGACATTCTCCCGCTGCGACTGTATTGACGAGCTCATTATTGCCGTTGATGTAAATGAAATGGACATTATCAAAAAAGTACTAGGCAGAATGCCGGGTCTTAAACCGTATAAAATCGTAGCAGGCGGCAGCGAACGGCAGTATTCCGTATACAACGGTCTTATGGCGGTAAGCCCTGAAGCTGATATCGTACTGGTACACGATGCAGCACGCCCGCTCATTTCAGAAAGAGTCATTCAAAACGTAGTGGATGAAGTAATACTGTCGGGCAGTGCCGTCTGTGCCGTTCCGGTAAAAGATACGACAGCGGTAATCGACGAAATGGGTTTTATTGAAAAAGTTCCTGACCGTGATAAACTCTGGGCTATACAGACACCGCAGGGTTTTAGAAAGGAAATTCTTGCACAGGCACATAAAAAAGCCCAGAAAGACGATTTTCTCGGTACCGATGAAGCCAGTATCGTCCGCCGCACGGGCCGTGCTGTAAAACTCGTCATGGGTGATTACAATAATATTAAAATCACAACACCGACGGATTTATTCATGGCGGAAATGCTGTTCAGCCATAAAGCCGCCAAACATGTAAAAATAAAAATGTCCTCACTTATAAGTGACATTTTAGGTAAAATGCAAAAATAATATCTTATAATATATACACTTCAGGAGGTTTTTTATGCGAGTTGGTATTGGTTATGATGTGCATAAATTAGTAAAAGACCGCAAATTGATTTTGGGCGGTGTGGAAATTCCGCACGAAAAAGGACTGCTCGGTCATTCAGATGCCGACGTACTGCTTCACGCCATCGCCGATGCTTTACTGGGCGCAGCGGCTCTCGGCGATATCGGCAGACATTTTCCCGATACGGATGAAAAATACAAAGGTATTTCCAGCCTTATTTTACTGGAGCATGTCGGTAATTTACTTACGGAAAAAAAATATAAAATAAACAACATCGATGCAACGATTGTGGCGCAGCGTCCCAAACTTCTTCCGCATATAGGGCAGATGCGCCAAAACATAGCGGCAGCCTTAAAAACAGACTTAGATGATATTAATGTTAAAGCAACGACAGAAGAACGGTTGGGCTTTACTGGCTCGGAGGAAGGCATGTCCGCCTACGCTGTATGCAGTATTGAAAAAATCGCTTAATGGCTTAACAGCTCGGCTTTTTATGGTATAATAGAGTTTGCTGATAATCAACTGTAAACTCAAATATTTGGAGGTATTATTAATGTCTGAACAAATCAGAGTTAGATTTGCACCTAGCCCGACCGGTCCGTTCCATATCGGCGGTGCAAGAAGTGCATTGTTCAACTGGCTTCTTGCCAGAAAATATCCTGACGGTAAACTTATTTTACGTATCGAAGATACAGATAGAGTCCGTTCCACTAAAGAATCGGAAGAAAATATCAAAGCCGCTTTAAAATGGCTGGGTCTCGACTGGGACGAAGGAATTGACGTAGGCGGCCAATACGGTCCGTACCGTCAGACCGAACGCCTTGATATCTATAAAAAATTTACAGATAAACTCTTGGCGGAAGGCAAAGCATACTATTGCTACTGCACAGAAGAAGAAATAGAAGCGGAACGCCAAAAACTGCGCGCTGAAAATAAAATGCCTATTTACGGTGGACACTGCCGCAATCTCACACCGGAACAGATTGAAAAATACAAGGCTGAAGGCAGAAAACCTGTTATTCGTTTCCGCACTCCGACTGACCAAAGCGTAAACTTTGACGATATGGTTCGCGGCAAAATGAGCTTTGACTCCAACGGTATCGGTGATTTCGTCATCGTAAAAGCCGACGGTATTCCTGTTTACAATTATGCCGTTGTTATTGATGATGCTTTAATGCATATCACGCATGTTATCCGTGCCGAAGAACATTTATCCAATACACCGCGCCAGGTTGTATTGTATGAAGCACTCGGTTTCCCTGTACCGAAATTCGGCCATATCTCCCTGATTTTAGGCAAAGACCATACGAAAATGAGTAAACGTCACGGCGCAACTTCCGTTGAACAGTACAAAAATCTCGGCTATCTGCCGGAAGCAATCGTCAATTTCCTCGCACTGCTCGGTTGGGCACCGCAGGGAGAACAGGAACTGTTCTCTATCGATGAACTTATTAAAGAATTCTCCATGGACCATGTGGCAAAAAATCCTGCCGTATTCGATATCGATAAATTAAACTGGATTAATGCCCAGTACATGAAAAAACTGCCGGCGGAAAAAATCACGGAAATGGCAATCCCTCATTTAATCGAAAAAGGTTATATAAAAGAAGCTCCGATAGGCGAAGAATTTGACCGACTAAACCGTTTCACGCAGGTTATCCGCGACCATTTAAGCTTTGCCGCTCAATATACGGATTTTGCCGACCTCTACTATAAAGACAATTTTAGCGTTGACAGTGAAGAATGTCAGGCTGTTTTAAAAGAAGACACGGCTTCTGAAGTCATTACACTGTTCAAAGATAAACTTTTAGCCGTAGAAGAATTTACGGCCGAAAATATTCAGCCGCTGTTTAAACAGATTATGAAGCAGTTCAAAGCGGAAAAAGGCATCAAACTCGGCGGAAAATCCGTATATATGCCAATCCGTATAGCTTTAACAGGTCAGATGCACGGTCCTGACCTTGCCGGTCTAGTAGAAGTGCTCGGTTGTGAACGTGCCGTAAAACGTATTGGACAAACTTTGCAAAGTATGCAATAATATATACAAATTTATTTTGTCAGTAAACATTCAGCTGATATCTGTTCCGTTGGCACTGTATATCTGCTGATATTTTCAAACGGCATAATAGATTAAATCATCATAACCCAGCTTTAAAGCTGGGTTATAACTTATAGGCGGTGAGAATTTGAGTCTGCTATCAACTCTGAAAAAAGATATCCGCGTCGTTTTCGAACGCGACCCGGCTGCAAAAAATATTATTGAGGTTCTGTTGTGTTATCCGGGACTTCATGCTATCTGGTTTTATCGTTTATCGCATCATTTTTATTGTAAAGGCTGGGTAGTAGTGCCGCGACTTATTTCTCATCTAGCACGATTTCTGACCGGAATTGAAATCCATCCCGGTGCAAAAATCGGTCCCGGTCTGTTCATCGACCACGGTTCGGGTATTGTCATCGGCGAAACGACCATTATCGGCAAGAACGTAACTTTATATCAAGGCGTAACTCTCGGCGGTACCGGCAAAGAAAAAGGTAAACGCCATCCGACTATCGGCAACAATGTTGTCGTAGCCTGCGGTGCAAAGGTACTCGGTTCATTTACCGTCGGCGACCATGCAAAAATCGGTGCAGGTTCTGTCGTAGTAAAGCCCGTCCCTGCCTATGCTACCGTCGTCGGCATTCCGGGGCGCGTCATTTTAATCAAAGGTGAAAGACAACAGCCGCCGCAGAATATCTCGCCCAAAATGCGCGAACTGGCAGAAGAACTTGATGTCGACTTGTCGCATGATAAACTGCCTGACCCGGAACTTGACATGATAAAATCCCTGTCACAGCGCATTTCCGATTTACAGCTGCAGCTGGAACACGTAAAAAAAGAATTGGAGGCTTCCAAGAAAAATGCTTAAAGTATATAATACCCTTACTAAACAAAAAGAAGAATTCAAACCGCTCGTACCAGGACAGGTAAGCATTTATGTATGCGGCGTAACACCGTACAACCATCCGCATATCGGCAATGCCCGCCCGTTCGTCACCTGGGACGTTATCAAACGCTATTTCCGTCATCTCGGTTATAAAGTAAAACACATCCAGAACTTTACCGACGTTGATGATAAAATCATCCGTACAGCCAATGAACACGGCGTACAGTGGAGTGATGTATCCAATAAATACATCAAAGCTTATTTTGAAGTAATGGACAAACTCAACGTAGTACATGCCGACGTTTATCCGAAAGTTTCACAGACCATGCCGGAAATTATCGATATGATTAGTGTTCTTATCGATAAAGGTTATGCTTACGAACTGGACGGAGACGTTTATTACAGTGTGGAAAAATTCAAAGGCTACGGTAAATTAAGCGGCCGCAAGCTGGAAGATATGATGGCGGGCGCACGTATCGAAGTCAATGAACGCAAACACAATCCGATGGATTTTGCTCTCTGGAAAGCGGCAAAACCAGGTGAACCGTTCTGGGAAAGCCCGTGGGGCAACGGTCGTCCGGGCTGGCATATCGAATGCTCCACTATGTCTTTGAAATATCTTGGCAAGACTTTCGATTTCCACGGCGGCGGCAGCGACCTTATTTTCCCACATCATGAAAATGAAATCGCTCAGTCCCAAGCTTACTGCGGCGATGATAACAGTTTTGCCCGCTACTGGCTCCACAACGGTTTTATCACCATCAATCAGGAAAAAATGAGCAAATCGCTCGGCAATTTCTTTACTGTAAAAGAAATTCTCGATAAATATCCGGCGGAAGTACTGCGCTTCTTTATCGTTTCCACTCATTATCGCAGTCCGCTCGATTTCAGTGATGCCCGTCTTGATGAAGCCGCTTCCAGTCTTACGCGTCTGAAAAATGCACTTGACAACCTTAAAGAATTAACAAAAATGCCGTCTGCTGACGATAAATCCGGCAGCACGCTTTCCGCCAAGGCCGATGAAGCAAAAAAAGACTTCTACGAAGCCATGGATGACGATTTCAACACGGCACTTGCCATTGCCAATATGTTTGATTTAGCTAAAGAAATCAATATTTACTACAACGAAGTAACTTCCGGCAAAGCAGCCTGCAACAAAAATGCGGTAGACAAAGCACTGTCCGTATTCAATGAAATGGCTGACATTATCGGCATTTTAGGTGAGGATGATACAAAAACCGACGACGGACTTGTAGACAGTTTGATGAACCTCATCATTTCCATTCGTCAGGATGCCCGCAAGAATAAGGACTGGGCAACAGCTGACAAAATCCGCGATGAACTGAAAGCTATCGGTATCACATTGGAAGACTCCCCGACCGGTGTCCGCTGGAAAAAATAATGAAATTTCAACAATATCAATATCTGAAAAAAAATTTATTTCCGTTCGATGAGCATAGTGTATTAAACAATCGTTATAAAAATGAGGATATCAATCCCAAACTGCTTAATCCTCTAGTGCTTGCCTATATCGGCGATGCCTATTATCATCTATATGTGCGTACTCGCCTGCTTGATTTTGAACAGTCGCATGTACATCTGCTCAACGACATCAGTATGCAAATAGTATCCGCTACATTTCAGGTGCAGGCATATGAAGCAATAAAAAATGAACTTACGGAAACGGAAAATTATATTTTCAAGCGCGGCAAAAACGCAAAATCACATGCACCGCGCGTGGCCTCCGTACATGATTACCATATCAGCACCGGTTTTGAAGCAGTACTCGGTTATCTGTATCTGAACAAGGAACAGACCCGGCTCGATTTTCTCTGCGAAAAATCATTCATGCAAATAGCAAAAAATATGTATCAGGCTCACCGCTCATGATGAATTAAACTAAAAAAACAGCTGTCAAGTACATTATCTGCAACAGAATTTGCTTAATGTTCATTGACAGCTGTTTTTTTTTATACTATAATATATTCGTTATGCGCCCATAGTCTAGTGGATAAAACGTTGGCCTCCGGAGCCGAAGACGCAGGTTCGATTCCTGTTGGGCGCACCATTGACATGTAATCTCACCATAAAAGGCTGTAACAGGAAACTGCTACAGCCTTTATTTTTATTTATTAAGTTTTATCAAGGCAATGTTCTGATTTTATCAAGCGGCCAGAAAATGAGTACTGCTTTTCCTTTAATTAAATCAAACGGTACCATGCCCACATCAGCGAAGCGGCTGTCTTCCGAATTATTGCGATTATCGCCCATTACAAAAATATGGCCCTCCGGCACCGTAGCAAGCGGATAATCGCCGCGTGTCGTGCTTAAAATGTACGGCTCATGCTGCAGCTGACCATTTAAGAATACTTTTCCGTCTTTTATCTCAATCGTATCGCCCGGTATTGCAATTACGCGTTTGATAAAATCACGGCTCGGATCGCGCGGATACTGAAATACTAAAATATCACCGCGTTCCGGTTCATGAATATCATAAATAAATTTATTGACTACCAATCGTTCCTGATTTTGCAGTGTAGGTCGCATGGACGGCCCGTCAACTAAATACAGTTCCACGACAAAATGGCGGATAAACAACGCCAGCACAACAGCTATAGCGATGGATATAATCCAATCCTTGATTTCGCTTCCTAAAGATGACTCTTTTTTTTCAGCCATATTAAAATCCTCCTAGACAAAATAATACGCTATTACAACAAAAGGGACTTACCTTCAAGGCAGTCCCTTTTATCATGCGATTAGCGTCTTTCTTTAATACGAGCAGCTTTACCAGTGAGGTTGCGGAGATAGTACAGTTTCGCTCTGCGAACGATACCTCTGCGAGCTACTTCGATTTTTGCAAGGCGTGGAGAATGTACAGGGAAAGTACGTTCAATACCTACACCATAGGAAATTCTTCTTACAGTGAAGTTTTCACGTACGCCAGAACCCTGACGAGCAATAACAACGCCTTCAAATACCTGAATACGTTCGTTGGAACCTTCAACTACTTTTACATGTACACGTACAGTGTCTCCAGGGATAAATTTCGGGATATCACTGCGTAACTGTTCTTGTTCTAAAACCTGGATAATATTCATTTATTTTTCCTCCTTAATTCAGACGTTCGTGTCGGCTTTACCGTATAGAGGACCGTCTGTTGCATACTCGACTATTTTATCATATCTAAAAAAGCTATGCAATCATATTTTATAAAAAACTTAGCCGTTTTCTTGAAAAAAATCATATTTCCTACTATTATATTATACAGAGAAAATTTCAAATTGAATTATTGACTTGTAGTAAACTTTAGGAACTATAATTTAATTAAGATTTTCAAATTCTTTGCTAATTGATGAAATATACTATAGAAAGGTCTGATGATATAGACAATGAACCGTAGAGAATTTATTTTAAACGGCTTAAAACTTGGCGGCGCTCTCTTAGCAGGAAGCGGTGTAATTACTACACTTTCCGGTCTGCTCAATTCAAATAAAGCTAAAGCAGCTGATTATACTTTATATGCTTCGGATTTACCGATTGTGGAAAATTATTTCAATTTTACTTCCCTCTCGGAACGACGTACTACCCGCCAGATTATCGTACACCATTCCGCCACGACGGGAGATGATGTTTCCGCTGCAGACATCCACCGCATTCACCGTCAGAACGGCTGGTCAGGTATCGGCTATCATATGTTTATCCGCAAAAGCGGTCTTATAGAAACGGGCCGTCCGCTTGCTGACATCGGTGCGCATACATACAGACACAATAACAGCAGCATCGGTATCTGTCTTGCGGGCAATTTCAATAATGAAATGCCGACAGATATGCAAATGACCTCCGCCAGCAAATTAATCGGTCTTTTATGTCAGATGTACGGCTTAAATCCCGATGAAGGAACAATATTCGGCCATCGGGACTTTAATGCTACAGCCTGTCCCGGCGAAAATCTGTATGCCGATTTGTATTATCTGCGCCAAACAGCGGCCAATTTTATTTAAATTACAGTTACAGCAAAAAAGAAGGCATAAAAGCCTTCTTTTTTATTTGAAATAACAGTATATACATTTAATAATAAATTAATCAATAGCTGCAAAAGCTTTTTCAAGGTCGGCAAGAATATCTTCAACATCTTCAAGCCCTACAGAAAAACGAACCATACCGCTGTTGATGCCGGCAGCTACAAGCTGTTCATCCGTAAGCTGACGGTGTGTTTCACTTGCCGGATGAAGTACACAGGTACGGATATCAGCAACATGAACTTCATTGGAAGCAAGGTTTAACGCATCCATGAACTTAACTGCATTGGCTTTACCGCCTTTAATAATGAATGAAATAACACCGCTGGCACCTTTCAGATATTTCTGCGCCAGGGTATGATATTTATTACTTTCCAGACCCGGATACATAACACTTTCCACTTTATCGCAGGCCTCAAGATATCTCGCCACGGTCAAAGCGTTTTCACAATACTGCTTCATGCGTACTGCCAGTGTTTCCAGACCAAGATTGAGCAAAAATGCGGAATGAGCCGCCGGATAACAGCCGAAATCCCGCATAAGCTGCATTCTGGCTTTTAAGATATATGCCATTTTACCGTATTCCTTTACATAGGAAAGACCGTGATACGATTCATCCGGTTCAACGAGTTCCGGAAAATTGCCGTTGTCCCAGTTGAATTTACCACTGTCAACAATTACACCGCCGACCTGCAGTGCATGACCGTCCATGTATTTACTGGTGGAATGTGTTACGATATCCGCCCCGAAATCAAACGGTTTACATAAAATCGGCGTAGCAAATGTGTTGTCCACAATAAGTGGTACACCGTGTTTATGAGCAATTTTGGCAAAACGTTCAATATCAAAAACAGAAAGTGCAGGATTGGCGAGTGTTTCACCGAAAACGGCCTTTGTATTCGGTTTGAAAGCTGCTTCTATTTCTTCATCGGTAGCATCTTCACCAACAAAAATACATTCAATGCCGAGTTTTTTCAGTGTAAAGCCGAACAGATTAATCGTACCGCCGTAAATCTGCGTCGTACTTATAAAACTGTCACCGGCGCGGCAGATATTTAAGATGGCCAAAAGATTTGCCGCCTGTCCTGAGGTCGTGCACATTGCACCGATACCGCCTTCCAGTTCAGCAATTTTATCTTCGACTGCCATAACTGTAGGATTAGCAAACCGAGAATAAATAAGCGCTTTTGTCGGATCGTCAAAAACAGCCGCTACATCGTCGGTAGAATCAAAAACGTATGTAGTGCTCTGTACAATAGGTACAACTCTAGGCTCTGTATTTTTAGGATGATAGCCTGAATGCAGGCATTTAGTAGCATCTTTCATGAAAAATATTCCTCCTTGGAAAATAAATATAAATAATATTATAATCCAATTCTACAAATTTATAAAGTAGCAATAGACTAAATTTATAAACAGAACATTTTCCCCTGTAAATCTGTAAAAAAATTATTTGTAGATTTGGTGCAATTATATTGCACCAGTTACTTTTTCTTTGCCCGCAAAGAAGAAGTAACCAAAAAGAAGCTCTTAATTTCGTACACTGCTAAAAGATTTTCACTTTAAGAAAACAATTTTTTATCTCTAACGTTCAAAAACTCGCTTTACTCAAACATTTGAACTAAAAACAGAGCTAAAAAATTGTTTTCTTAATAGCTGAAGCTACCGTGAAAATCTTCAACGCAGACAAAAATCCAGTACGACTGCAAATTACAGTGTCAACAGCTCAAATCAAGTTCCTGCTGAATACCCGAAGGCACGAGCTAAATTTCAAACGTTTCGAACCGTTGTACTGACTATATCCATAGAAAGACAACGAAGGCTTGCCCAGCGCAGCGTTTAGCGTAGCGTTAAAAGTTTCTTTTTGGTTCGTTTTTCTTTGCATCAAAGAAAAATGAACAATAAGCTAGACATCTTTTGAAGATATATATTTAATGATACTAAAACCTAAAATAAGCGCTGCAAAACATATGATAATTTCCTCTCCGGCTGGTATTCCCGGATAAAGTTCCAGCAGAGAGCCGAGAATAAAACCGAGAATTATTAGAAACGTCGGACGCGGATATTCATTCATAAGTTTTTCCAGCAGTTTTGTCGTAAGCAAAATTCCTGCTACAAGACCAAATCCGAGCGGCAGCAAAAACGGCAGGTAAAATTCGGAAGCGGCACGCATTGTTTCATCATATAAACCAAGCAGAAGCAGCATATACGATACACTTATCCCCGGCAGTACAAGAGCAATTGCTGCAAT
>USIX01000072.1 GCA_900554895.1 uncultured Megamonas sp.
CTCTTTGCGATTTATCGCTTAGAGATATCTTATACCTTTAGGTGATTTTTGGTTCATTTTTCTTTTGTTTTCAAAAGAAAAATGAACGACAAGTAGAAATTTATTCTCTTTTTTCATGCAGATAATCAAAAATCTGCTTTATCATTACAAGAGCTACGATTACGGCTGCAAATTTCACGAATTCTTCCAGAAGCTGGGGTACTTCCAAAATCTGAAAAACTGCACCTATAATCAATAATACACACAAAATTAAAATTTTTATCATTAACTGCTTTTTCATTTTTATCTTTCACTTCCTCAATATTTTCAGCAAAAAAGCTATCTGTCAAGTATAACAGATAGCTTTTTATTGTCAAATTTATTCTGCTTTTGTTCTGTACATCTGAATTTTTTCCGGATTATCTTTAAGTGTCCAAATACCGCACGGACATACACCTGCACAAATACCGCAGCCAATACATTTTTTATCATCAGAAACGTATTCAAAGCTACCGTCTAAATGCTGAATGCGGGAAATCGCTTTTTCCGGACATGATTCAAGGCAGGTTTCGCAGTCACGGCATGTACCGCAGCTGATACAGCGTGATACATCGTCCGCCGGGTCACCGATTTTGCAGTGATGGCATTTATCAAAATACGCCTTATGCAGACTGTCTTTATTAATCTGCTGTTTTTCCGGGAACGGAGCCACTTCTTTATTCATCACATAAGCATCTGCATAGTAAGCAGCTTTCTGACCTGAACCGATAGCATCCGTTAACCGTCCCGGTTTAATTACGTCACCTGCGGCAAATACGCCGTCCAAAATAGAAGCATCACCGTTCGGCACGAGCCAGTCACGGAATTTTTTGATGCTGTCATCTTGCGGCAGATAATCGAGAATAGGTGCTTCACCAATAGATACAAGTACCATATCCCCCGGTATAAAACGACCTTTATTATCATAAATACCTTCATCAGTAATTTTCGTCGTCATAAACGGCCAGATTAATTTGCCGCCGCGGCTTTCAATATATTCTATTTCATCATCAAATGCCGCCGGCTTCTGCACATCGATACAAGTAACCGTTTCAGCCCCCATATCATAAGCACCGCGAGCCGTATCCATACCGGCATTACCGCAGCCGATTACGATTACATGTTTACCTACTTTCGGATTATCGCCGCGATTTACGGCTTTCAGGAATTGCAGACCCATAACGAGTTTTTCTGCGCCTTCCCAAGGAAAATAACGTGATTTATGACCGCCTGTCGATACGACTACAGCGTCTGACTTACTTCTTATCTGAGCGAATTTTTCTGCATCGACTTTACATTCTGATACAAACTTAACACCTATATCCTCAATACGTTTCAACTCAGCCTGTAATAATTCATGTGCCAGACGGGCACGCGGAATAACCTGTTCCAGTTTACCGCCCATATGTTTATCATCATCGTAAACCGTTACATCGTGACCTTTACGGGCAAGCTTCCAAGCAGCTGACAAACCTGCCACGCCGCCGCCGATAACGGCAATTTTCTTACCGGTTTTTTCTTTCGGAGCTTCAACTTTCGTAAAAGCGGAAAGATAGCCGAGAGGCCCAATCTGTACAGCTTCATCAATACTGCTTCTCGTACAGTTGTCCATACACGGATTAGGACATACGCTGCCGCAAACGGAGCCAGGGAACGGCGTATATTCCAGAACGAGTTTAACCGCATCTTCCAATTTGCCCTGACGGATTAAATTATATCGCTTCTGGGTAGGAATATTAGATGGGCAGTTGAATTCGCACGGAGCCGCAAATTTGGCATTTTCCCACTGCGGAACTCTCTGACGGTAAAGACCGGTAACAACCGTAGGATTTACAACAAAATCATCAACGGCAACATCACTGAACATACCGCCTTTAATCCATTCATTCAGACGAAAGGATTTGATATCCGGCTGTTTATTGGCAGCTGCCTGTTTTTCTTCAAATGTAAGCGGTTCCAGCTTATGCCACTGTTCCCACTGAGACAGCTCACCTCGAAGTTCCCTTTTATCAACGGCTTCCAGAAATTCATCCATATTGCCGTCAAGAAAAGCGATATCTTCTTTTGTTAAATCTTTCAAACGAATGTCCGCCGGATATCCGTCGATTTTACCGCGGAAATATACCGTACCGCCAACCATGCCGACACACGGACGTTCACCGAGAACGCTGTCGAACTGTTCGCTGTCAACACCGCAGACAACTGCTTTACCTCCGCCCATAAATTCAAACGAGAATGAACCTACATTTTTCAATACCCACAACTGCGGTTCTTCATACAGAGGGTCGTGTTTCATAAGAGAACCGGAGCGAGTACCTGCACGTCCGCCGATATAAATCTTACCGCCGGCAGAGCAGTGTCCCGCCGTATCACCAGCATCACCGCGCACTGTTATCTTACCGCCGGCATTGAGCCAGCCCACATCAGCAGAAGACGACTCATCTACAACAATTTCCGTATTATCAAGACACATACAACCGACACGCTGACCGGCATTCGTTACATGAAAAAATAATTTTTTACCTTCCGGATGCCATAGCGGTCCGCCGATATCATGCTGACCGGAGGCATGTATTTCAAACTCAGTTTCTCCTTTGGCTACAGCCTCGCCAATAGCAAGGAGTAAATCTTGCGTGGACATACGTTCATGTCCGACTAAAGTATCTATAGTAAACATGCTTGCTTTTCCTCCTCACCAATTAGCATACATACTGAATTCCAAGTTTATCTGCAACAGCTTTATCAGTGGAAACGAGAGCATCGCTTCTGCCTACCGGAAGAGACGAGTTGCCGATAGGTGCCATGAGTTTTCTCAGTTCCGCATCAAAAGCCAGAACATAATCAACAATTTTCTGGGCGCCTTTATCAATATCAAGACGTTTAACAAGACGAGGGTCCTGCGTACAGATGCCGGTTGGGCATTTACCCGTATTGCAGGCATTGCAGCGACCGTGTTCATTGCCGATACAGCCGAGAAGCTGAATTAAAATCTTACCGCAGAATACACCGTTTGCACCGAGGCAAATCATCTTAAAGGCATCTGCCGCCGCATTGCCGGTAAGACCGATACCGCCGCCGCCATAAAGCGGAATTTGCCCCTGAAGACCTTGTTTTACGGCTGCCAGATAACAGTCGCGGATTTTTGAAACAACCGGATGACCCGTATGGTCGAGCGAAATTTCATTGGCTGCGCCCGTACCGCCCTGAATGCCGTCAATAAAGAAACCGCCGCAGATTTTATAAGGGTCACGAAGCAAGTTATTGTATACGGATACAGAGGTTGCCGAAGCAGCGCATTTTATCGCAACAGGAACTCTGAAACCGAATGCTGCATTCATTGACAAATGCATTTTCTGTACAGACTCTTCAATGGAATAAAGACCCTGATGGTTTGGCGGTGAAGAAAGAGTGGCTTTCGGTACGCCGCGAATTGCCTGAACATGTTCAGCAACTTTAGCCGCCTGCAAAAGACCGCCGTCACCCGGTTTTGCACCCTGACCGATTTTAATCAGCACACCGGCTGGGTCTACTTTCATTTTCGGCAGTGCCTTAACGATACGGTTCCAACCAAAATGACCGGAAGCAATCTGCAAAATCATGTATTTTAAATAATCCGATTCCAGAAGTTTAATCGGCATACCGCCTTCACCGGAACTCATACGGATTGGAATATTGCATTTTTCATTCAGATAAGCACAGGCAAGTGCTACGGCTTCCCATGCTCTCGTGGAAAGCGCACCGATGGACATATCGGAGAAAATAAGCGGATAAATCCATCTTACAGGCGGAGCTTTATGATCCATAACAAGTTTGCCGTTTTCCATTTTAAACGGCAGTTGTTTTGCCGGCAGCACACGACCGAACGGAGCACGAATATCGAAAGTATGACGCTGCGAATCAAGCGACGGGTCAGTCATCTGGGAAATGCGGCCGACAACAATACTGTCAAGCGTTCTTTGCGCATTCAAGTTCGTACGTCCACCGCGTTTAATCGGACCGTGGTCACGGGAAAGAAGCGTTTTTCTTGTATCCGGATTTCTCACAGGACGGATAGCACCGTTAGGACATACTTTTTCACACATACCGCAGCCAACGCATGCGTTGGCAAGTGTTTTAATCTGTTTTATGACAGGAACAGCTTTATGACTGTGCTTTGGTTCCGGAAAAACACTGTCGGATGTAGTTTTATCAATACGCAGCACATCAGCTTCAATAGCATGGAACGTGCAGGTAGCAAGACAGCTTCCACACATAGTACAGCGGTTCATATCATATTCTATTTTCCAATTCAAATCATTTACGCTTATATCTTGTGTTCTTACTGTTTCCATCTTTGAACCTCCAGGTCATTGGTTATTACTACAACTTCGCGTTCATTCGGATATATATCTTTGCTCATATCTCTATTTGGCAGAATTTCATTAATACCGCATACCTCTGAGGATATCGCTACCATATTTTCATCACCGCCGACAACTACAGGACGCAGCTTCTTTGAGTCGCAGCAAGTCATCATGCGTCCATCCGGCAAATTGGCAATAATAGTATTCGGTCCATTTATTTCCAGATTTGCCAATGACTGGCGAATAGCCGTCAAAACTTCCTTATCCGGACGCTTATCTATTTCTTCAAACGGAAGAGGCGTTATTACATGTTTATAATATTCAATCGGCCATTTAAGCTCATGCAATACATAATGAAGAGTGTACAAAAAGTTCTGCGAATCTGACTCAAAACCGATATATCCTCGATGCAGTGATTTTTGAAATTCTTTATTTTTTGTAAAAAATGTATTTTCACCGTTTGCACAAAGCGTATATCCTTGTAAAAAGAACGGATGCGCTGCATAGCGGACAATATCATAGTTTGTATTCTGACGACACTGAGCTACAATATTTTTGGCAAGTAAACAACCATTTTCGTTCCATAAATGGAAATATGTAGCAATATCGGCAGGGTCGCCAATTTCTTTTAATGTAAGTACATCCGGCCAGAAAGAATATACAAAACCGTCACCTGTTTCTTCCAGAATTTTACGCAGTGCCAATCTTGTATCAAGCAAAAGTTCGCCTTTTTCATCATCCGACTTATCACGATAATATTCCGGATAATCATAATTGCGGAAAATATAATACGGCATTGCCTGAATATCAAGTCCCGGCTGCTTGTCCGGCACCGGTATCCATTCCGCCAGCTGTACAAAGTTATGGCTGTCCATATATTCTTCAACCATTTCAGCTCCGCGCTGCGTGCAGGCAAGTGAAAGCAGAGGCTTATCCTTATAGTCGGAAAAAATTCCGTATAAATCCTTCATTACCATAGCAAATCCCGAATTATCATGACCCTCCTGCTGAGGAATCATCAGTTTAAGAGCCTTAGCCGGGCTAACAGGTACTTTACTTTTTATTGAACCTATTCTACACAAAATAATCGCCTCCAAAATAATCCATTTATACACAATAAATATTTGATATTTCTATCAGTATCATTTTAAATTAAAAGACAAATGTATTTATTTTTATACATTTATTTGAAAAGTGCAATTTACATTATATAAACATGTTACTTACATGTCAATATATTTATACATATTTCTAAAATGTATACTTTAAACAAACCCTTATATCATAAATACTTTAAAATAGTTTTAAAATTTAATATATTATTTTTATGTAAAATAAAGTATTTTATTTCATTTATTTTTTTATTGCATATTACAGATTAACATCAATTATCCGTAAACAGCACTTACTTTAGATAAATACACTTTCCATTTTATTGTATTGCATAGTTTTTCTGTATACAAAAAGGACAGAACTTTTATACGTTCTGTCCTAACAAATTACTTGTTCAAAAAATCATTTATTATGTTTTTAGCCTGATACTTAACTGTTTCTATAATATCTCTATGCTCGGTCAATTCTTGTTCTGCTATAACTTTCAAATCATTTACCTTGTTTTCTACATCTTTTAGTTTACCTAGCTGTAAATTTATATTATGCAGCGTTTGTTCTAATTCTGTTATACGTGTCTGCAAATCCTCAGCTTCCGCTTTATCTTCTTTATCCTTACCGGTGATTTTATCCAGCATTTCTGTTAAAAAGGATTTTTCCTGCGTAACTTCTTCATGCTGTCTGGATAACTTATCTTTTTCCTGCTGCAAACGGGTCAGCTCATTTTCCAAATCTGTCTGCTGCTGACTAAGTTCCTGCTGCCTTTGCTCCAACTGTTTAACATCATATTCTTTAGCATTTTGTTCACTTTGACTGTGCAAACTCCATGAAAACGACAGACAAAAACCAGCTACTCCGGCAGCAATAAATACAACTGTTAAACATATTCGCTTAATATATTTTTTTAATCTTGCTTTTCTTTTCACTTTATTTTCCGGCTGTATTGCTTCTTTTGGCGACAGTTCTTCTATTTTTATATTTGCCGACTTTTTTTGTACATTTTCCGCATCAGATTTAATTTGCTGAAACGTTCCCTGCTCAAGCTGTTCCATTTCTTCTTTCGTCAAAAATCTGGTCGGTTCGTCATTTTTCGGTATAATGCTCTTTGACTGGGCATTTTTATCGTCCAACAAAATTCACCTTTCTTTTATTTTTCATCTTTACGCATGGAAAGATGCTCTTTTTCCATAGCTTCACAAACACGGCGCAATGTCCAAAAACGATTAAACGACGTAACGACAGCTTTGCAAACCGGCACCTTCAAATTCTGTTCCCGCATTTTTTTTAATACGGTGTCCAAACGGCTTTTGGTAAAATTATGAAACATCATCAATTCATAATTAAAACTAAAAGCCTCATCTTCGCTGTGATTTTCACTGAAACCTTTTAACCCGAACAAAAATCCCACTTTTTGCCAGCAAGCCTTTTCATCGGCCAGAATAACATTTATCTTCATACTCTCAATCAAAGATTTTAATGCTGCAAGTTCATCTTTATTTTTAAAATTATAAAGTAATATTTTCTCTTCTTTTTTCATCATGAACAAATTCACCTCGCCCCTTATTATAGAATATAAATATACATTCGACAATAACACGCTTAACAAAAAAAGAGCAGTAAAAACTGCTCTTTTTTAATTCAACTGACCCTGTATTCTGTTTTTCAGCAGTTGCGCTTCGTGCTCCATGGTTTTTGCTTTTTTCATATTATCTGTAGCTTCGCGCAACGTCTTTATATCCTTATTTTCCAACCATTTAGCATAGTTTTCATAATAAGCGATTTTGCTTTCACATGCTTTTAATTGAAGATTATGCAGTGTTTCTGCTGCTTTCGGCACTTCAATTTCCTGAAGCGCTGCCTGCAGCTGTTTTAATTGCGGCAGAATATTTTCTTCTATTGATGTTTTTACTTCCATTCGCGATTTATCATTGCCAAGTACGCCAAGCTTCAATGAGGCATTCAGCTTTGCTTCATTTTCTGTCAAAATCTTTTCCTTATCCGATAATAGCGCTGTTGTCTGATTTATATAGTCTTCAATGTATTTTTGCCGTCCTGCCTGCAGTGCTTTTATAAAATCAGCAAAATTATCTACACTGACAACTTTCCAGTAACCGTCCGGCTGTTCTTCTAACGTTATTTCGAAAACAAACGGCTGTCCGATTTCACTTTGTTCTACTTTTACTCCGGCTTGAGCCGTGCCGTTTTCTTCATTCATATTGATATAGTCAATTCCAGAAAAACTGATACCCATAAATCCGGTCTGGTCTAAAATCATTTTAGAATCAATCATCGCTCCCTGACTGTCCTTAACGTCTTCTGCCGTTTCCCAGCTGCCGGTTTTCACAAAAGTAGTAAGCCCGTCATTCAAGCTGGCAACAAGCGGTGCTTTAAACATGGTAGCCAAACTGTTCATAGCAACTTTTGCCTCTTCTGGAAGATTGCTTTGTGACGCTATGATTGCATCCAGCATATTATCCGTAACTCCGGTTACGACATTATCTACATCTACATATTTGTTAAATTCATCTATGTCATGATTTTCTACTGCTTCTTGTACTGCTTTTAAAGTATATTCCGGTGTTTTAACATAAAAATTAAAATATGCTATGCTTCCTCCTATGCCGATAATTACCACTACTAATGCTGCAATAAAAATTTTTAATTTCATTTTCGCCGATAATACCATAACTATTTCCTCCGAAAAAAATATAAAACCATACACTTCCAATTATGCCACCGCTTCTTTGCATATGCAACACATTTTAACAGTATTTATTCATATTTTTTCATAATAAATCGGCTATAGATAACAGCATTTAGATTGACACTTAAAAGCAAATAACATATCATTATTTATGAAATTAAATTATAAAGGTGTGCTTAACTTGATTGGACTTGTAATTGTTTCTCATAGCTCCCTTATTGCAGACGGGACTAAAGAGCTTGCTCTCCAAATGGCAGACCCTGCGCTGAAAATTATCGCCGCAGGCGGCACATCAGACGGCAAATTAGGCACAGATATGAAAAAAATAAAGTCTGCCATCGAAAAAGTAAACGGCCCTGAAGGCGTATTAATCCTTACGGATTTAGGCAGCTCCGTCCTAACGACCGAAATGGTGATTGATATGCTCGATGAAGACAATAAAGATATCAGTAAAATAAAAATTGCTAATGCTCCGCTTGTTGAAGGAGCCGTAGTCGCTGCTGTTGAAGCTTCTTTCGGCAGAGATATATTTAGTATAAAAAAAACTGTAGAAGATATTGTCATAAAAAAAGTTCCCGTTTAAAAAAGCTGTACAGAAAAATCTGTACAGCTTTATTTTTATAATTCACCTTTATTGCGTACTATAGCCGCTTTCTGTGCTTTTATTTGTTTTAAGCGGAAAATAATCATCGGCACAACCATCATCGGTATACCTACATACAACGTCGAACGAAGTTCCTCCGTAAAGGCGATTACTACCAGGCAGAATACCTGCACCCAAATACCAATCAGCGTTACGTACGGAAAAAACGGCGTTTTATATTTTAATTCATTCACTCTTCCCTGCATCATCATTTTTTTGCGGAAATTATATTGACTCCAGCAGATTGAAATCCATGCCATTGCTCCAGTGAAACCGGAAACAGCCAATAAATAGGTATACGCCATTTCACTCGTATCGATTGTATACAGCAAAATTACAAGCCAGCAGGCACAGATAGAAACAATGATAGAATTCTGCGGCATGCCGTTATGATTTAATTTGCCCAAAAATCGCGGTGCCATACCGTGTTTAGACAGACCGTGCAACGCTCTGCCGGCACCGTAAAGACCGGAATTTGAACACGAAATCGCCGCCGTCAAAATTACAAAAGCAAACATATAACCGAAGTAATCAAAACCGTATCGGTGCATTGCCGCTGCAAATACGCTTTCCGTAAGCGAAGCTTCATCCCACGGCAAAATAGAAATTAAAAGTGTAATCGGGATTATATATAAAGCAATAATTCTCCATGTAACATTGCGGACCGCTATCGGTATGCTCTTTGCCGGGTCCTTACATTCACCGGCTGCCAAGCCGATTATCTCTGAACCTTGGAAATTAACAAGTATAATTACCATCGTCATGATAATCGCCCAATAACCATGCGGTGCAAAACCACCGCTGCCAAGCAGGATTTTCGTACCGATAGGCTCACCCGTTCCGCCAGCCCAGCCCATACAGATAGCAAATGCAATGATACTGAAAACTATAAGCGCAGTTATTTTTATAATAGACAGCCAAAATTCACTTTCTCCGAACTTACCTACACTGAACAGATTTATAAATGTTACTACTAGTCCGAATGATACAGCCCACCACAGCTGACTGACCTCTGGAACAAACTGGTTCATTATTATTCCCGCGGCAATCATTTCTGCCGGTACATAAACAACCCAATTAAGCCAGTATGCCCAACCGACACCGCACGCCCATGTAGGCGATATGTGGTCATTTGCATACGTTACAAAAGAACTTGAGACAGGCTGAGCGACTGCAAGTTCAGCCAGACACAGCATTACGCATAATACTACCATTCCGCCCAGCAGATAGGCAAGTATTGAAGCAGGTCCCGCTTGTTCAAGCACATAGCCGGTACCTAAAAAGTAACAGCTGCCGATAATTCCTCCCAGAGAAATAAGCTGTATATGTCTGTTCTTCAGACCCCTATTCATTATAGGTTTGTTGTTCATCCAGAATGGTGCCCGAGCCGGGCGTGACGGTGGCGGAGTCCTTGGCTTTGGTGGTGCCGCTGCCCTCCACCATGGACTGGATGGAGCCCCGGGTGACGAAGTCGGTCATGACCTCGCCCTTGGAGCCGTCCTCCCGGAATACAAAGTACCACACCAGCACGACGAGCGCGATGGCGATGGCGGCGACAATGAGAATTCCCGCGATCGTCTTGCCCCGGCCCTTGCGTTTCTTCTTCGGCCCAGTGGGGGCGGCCGGGGGCGCGGCCGGCGGGGTCATCACTGGGGTCTGCTGTTCGGTCATGTCTGTTCCTCCCTAAAGATTGGCGATTGGATTGCATTTACCATTGTACCACAAGCCGCGGGGCTTGGCATTACAAAGCAGTGACAAGTTCTTAAGGAAACCTTAAATTTGCCGCGGCTATCTATTAGACGAAAAAAACGCCCAAAAGTTTCCGCAGTTTCCAAAACTGTTTTTGCCGCCCCTACATCCGGGATTTCGTTTCCGGCGGGCTGTCTTGCGTCGCTTGGACGTAGGGGCGGGGCTTGTCCCCGCCCGCTCTCTGCACCCGGCCGGAGCGGCGGGCCGATGTGGGCATCGGCCCCTACGGGAAAACAAGGTGCGGGACACCGGCACACAGCGAACGGCCCCGGCCTCTTTTGCTGCATGTATTCGTCAAAAATCAGTTGAT
>USIX01000073.1 GCA_900554895.1 uncultured Megamonas sp.
CTCGCGACCCCCACCTTGGCAAGGTGGTGCTCTACCACTGAGCTACTTCCGCATGTGTTGTTGCTATCAGCAACGTTGATTATTATATATTATTATCCATCTGTTTGTCAACACCTATTTGTAAATTTTTTGTGAAAAACTTACAATTTATTTTTAGTAAATGGTATTTGCCAATTAGAAGTGATATAATAGATATAAAATTTTTAAAGGAAGTGGTTTTTCTTGGATAGTCCCGAGACAAATATTTTTATTATTTTAACGTTTATTTTAATCATTTTAAATGCTTTTTTCATTTTCGCAGAAATAGCTGTTACCAATTCACATAAAAGTCAAATAGAGAAATTAATTGACGACGGCTACAAGAAAGCGGCAAAAGCTCTTAAAATTGTTGATGAACCGAGTGCGTATCTTATTACGGTACAAGTCGGCAACGTCAGCTCAAACATTCTAATCGGTCTGTTTACGGGAATTGCCATTGCTCCTTTTATAACTACACAGCTGCAAAGTATTGCCATTCCGCCGATTATTGATTACATTGAGCCCGTTTCCATCATTTTCAGCACTTTCATTATCATTCTGCTCTGCTTGGTTCTCAGTACGACGCTGCCGCGCAAAATCGCGCTTAACAATCCTGAACTTTGCCTGCTTAAAATTATCGGCTTTTTAAAATTCTGGCAGATAATTCTCTCACCGCTTATTTCCGCTTTTACCGGTATTGCCAATACCATTTTGCTTATCTTCGGTATCAATCCGCAAAATAACGACAATGTTACAGAAGACGAAGTAAAGGATTTGATTGAACGCGGTACGGAGGAAGGCACATTTGAAAAAGCTGAACAGGATATTGTAGACCGTATCTTCCATATGAGCGACCAGGCAGCGTATGACCTGATGACGCCGCGTACACAAATGCTCTGGCTTGACCTTGAGGACGACCTGGCGACTAATCTTAAATTAATCAAGGAAACAACCGCCAATGTTTTTCTTGTCGGCAAAGATGACCTGGATGATTTTGTCGGCATCATCTATGCCAAAGATGTTCTGAATACACTGCTTGACAGGCAGGAGCTTAATCTGGAAAAACTTGTCCGCAAACCGATGTTTGTACCGCGTGCTATGGAAACATTCCGCCTGCTGGAAAAATTCCGTCAAAGCGAAGTAAATGAAGCCATTGTGCTTGATGAATACGGCGGAGTCGTCGGCTTTGTCACTATCTTCGATATCATCAACGAGGTGCTCGGCGACATCACGGGTAAACCGGTGCAAAATACGCCGCAGATTATTCAGCGTGATGAAAACTCCTGGTATATCGACGGCCTATACGATATTGACGATTTCAAGGAACGCTTTGATATTGAAAAACTGCCGAATGAAGAAAACGGCCATTTCAAAACCATGGGCGGCTTTATTACTTCATATTTCGGCTACATCCCCAAAGTTGCGGAAGTCCGCATCTGGAACAGTTACCGTTTTGAAATCATCAGCATGGATAAAGCCCGTGTCGACAGGATTTTAATGACACAAATAAAATAAAAAGAAAAGAGCTACCGTATATAATTCATACGGTAGCTCTTTTTTGGTTATAAAAATGCCGCTTGGTATTTTCTATTTCTTACGCCATAACCATAAACAGCTGTACGGCGCC
Source organism: uncultured Megamonas sp. (assembly GCA_900554895.1). GTDB lineage: Bacteria > Bacillota > Negativicutes > Selenomonadales > Selenomonadaceae > Megamonas > Megamonas gallistercoris. Next base: position 1,646 of record USIX01000073.1, read on the forward strand.
ATTTTTATTCCTGCAGCCTTGAAATCTTTCGTATCCGTCAAAAGCTCGGTATACAGACCGTCGGTTTCATTAATCCATGCCATCTGTTCATTTTCACTGAAATTATACAAACCGATAAATCTTTCCTGCTCTGTTTCTCTCACCACAGCCAGTGTTGATTTTTCCCATGTCGGCAAAGTGTACATATCTGCATCAGCTCTAAACACATCATAAGTGGCGCGAATTTTTTCCATCTTAGCCAGATTTTGATAAATCTTAGCCTGTATCGCCGTCTTAATCTTGCGTCTGCCGGCTTTGCGCCAGTTGAAAACGCCGCGGTGCACATAACGTGAATCAGCACGTTTATCTGCGTCTTTATCCTTTTTATAGCTGTAATCATTGTACTGTCCGATTTCATCGCCGCTGTATATAACTGGAATGCCTGACTGCGACAGCATGAACGCATGCAGCATCAAATCGAGCTGAATACTTCTTGCTATGCCTTCCTTATCCTTTTTCTTATCATAATATTCAATGCCGCAAAGAGAAGCGGTTGTACCGCAAAGACGGGCGTCTTTCAATCGTTCATCATCATTGTACAGTTCACCGATAGAAAATGACCCCGGCACTTTACCCGTAAAGAAATCATTCAGATATTTTTTATGCGCAGCCTCACTCATACCGAACTGACACAGGAAATCGTAATCCAGTCCCCAGCCGATATCATCATGACAGCGCAGATAATTTTGGAATATATACTGTTTCGGCAAAGAAGACAGAACATCCATCTGATGTTTCAACAGTGCCGTATCACGCGTTGCCACCGTATGCCATGTCGTCGCCATAGTAGTTACGTTATAAAGCATATGGCATTCCGGTTTTTCCTGCGTACCGAAATACGCAGCCACTTTATCCGGAGCCATAACGACTTCACCAAGCAGCAATACGGCAGGACTTACGATTTCAGAAATCATGCGCATCATGCGGACAATAGTATGCACCTGCGGCAGATTGCGGCAGTTCGTACCGAGCTGCTTCCAGATGTACGGCACAGCGTCAAGACGGATAATATCAATGCCCTGATTTACAAGGAAAAGCATATTATATACCATTTCATTGAATACGACCGGATTACGATAGTCCAAATCCCACTGATACGGGTAGAATGTCGTCATGACGAATTTATCGATATCACTGAGATATGTGAAATTGCCCGGTGCCGTTGTCGGGAATACCTGCGGACAATCCTTTTCAAACAATTCCGGCATACTGTAGTCATCAAAGAAAAAATATCTGTCCTGATATTCCTTTTCACCGCTGCGTGCTTTACGTGCCCATTCATGTTCATCCGAAGTATGGTTCATGACAAAATCAAGACAGACACTGATGCCTCTTTCATGACATTTTTTCGCCAAATTTTCCAAATCCTTCATTGTACCGAGTTCTTCCTGTACACTGCGAAAATCCGCCACTGCATATCCGCCGTCGCTTTTTCCTTTTGGTGAAGACAAAAGCGGCATAAGATGAAGATAATTTACATTGCTTTCCTGAATATACGGCAGTCTTTTTTCAAAATTCTTCAACGTACCGGAAAAACTGTTTACGTACATCATCATTCCAAGCAGCTTGTTGCCCTTATACCAATCCGGCTGCTGTTCTCGTTTTATATCCAGTTCCTTTAAATAATTCGGTCTTGCGATATAAAATTCTTTTATCTTTTTCATCAGCTCGTCAAAATAAGCAAATGGCTGTTTATCATCCTGATACAGTTCGCAATAAAGCCATTTGAGCTCATCGTAATGTTTATGTAAACGCTGACTAAAAACATTTTCATCAACGACTGTCGGTTCAATCGTTTTCGTTTTTGCTTTTTTTACAGCTTTTACAGTTTTGGCAACTGTCTTTTTCGTTTTCTTTGCTTTATTTTCTTTATTCTCCAATTTACTCATTTTTATCCCTCCGATTTATTAACCATATACAAACTATTTATTTATCCTGCCGGTTTATTTTATGAAATAGTATGAATGCGGTTTTACCGACAAGTTACATAGAACCAACTTGTGCCCAATTAAATTTTTTATTATACTGCTGGCTACAGGCTCAATGCTTTAACAAGTAAAACTATTTATATTATACTACATTTACGCCAAATAGAAAAACAGACAGAAACAACGCTGCTTCTGCCTGTTTTTTTCACCTGATAATTTTATTAGAATGCTGGAACTACAGCACCTTTATATTTTTCTTCAATGAATTTCTTCACCGTATCAGATTTTAAAGCTTTCATTAAAGCCTGAATTGCAGGTTTGTTTTCATCGCCTTCGCGAACAGCTACGATATTAACATACGGAGAAGTACTGTCTTCAATCAGCAGTGCGTCTTTTTCCGGAACAAAACCTGCCTGCATTGCATAATTTGTATTGATAACGGCCGCATCTACATCATCAAGTACGCGAGGCAGCTGAGCCGCTTCGACTTCCTGAATCTGAATGTTTTTCGGATTAGCTGTAATGCTCTGCACCGTAGCTTTGATGTCATTGTTATCCTGCAAAGTGATAACGCCTGCTTTTGCCAGTAATAATAATGCACGGCCGCCGTTTGTCGGGTCATTCGGAATAGCAACGGTTGCACCATCTGCTAAATCGTCAACAGCTTTAACTTTATTGGAATAAATGCCCATCGGTTCAATATGAACACCGCCTGCACTCGTAAGTTTCACACTGTGTTCTGCTACGAATTCATCCAGATACGGCTGATGCTGGAAGAAGTTCGCATCCAATTCACCGTCATTCAATGTCAGGTTAGGCTGAACATAATCATTAAATTCCACAATCTGTAAATCGATATTTTCTTTTGCCAGTTCCGGTTTAATCTGTTCCAGAATTTCAGCATGCGGTACAGCAGTCGCACCTACTTTTAATACTGTTTTTTCACCGGAAGCACTGCTGCTGTCGCTTGAAGCATTATCTGAACCGCAGCCGGCAAGCGCGCCCACGGCAAATAATGCAGCAGCAAGAATAGTTAAGATTTTCTTCATTAATAAATCCTCCTCTTGAAATATTTATTTTTTGTTTAGCTTTTTAGCCAACAAATTACCAAATAATTGTATCACCTGTACTAAAACAATAAGTACAATGACCGTGGCAAGCATTACTTCAGGATTGAAACGCTGATAACCGTAACGTATAGCCAAATCCCCCAGACCGCCGCCGCCGACAGCTCCTGCCATAGCCGATTCACCGATAAGCACGATGATAACTGTTGTCAGCTGCGAAACAATACTAGGCATTGCTTCCGGCAGAAGAACTCTGCGGATAATCTGATACGGAGTCGCTCCCATGGACTGAGCCGCTTCAATCAAACCGTACGGTACTTCCCGAAGCGAAGTTTCCACCAATCTGCCGATAAGCGGAATAGAAGCAATGATAAGCGGTACAATGGCCGCCGTCGTACCAATAGAAGAACCTACAACCAGACGAGTAAACGGAATAATTGCTACCATTAAAATAATAAACGGAATAGAACGCACACAGTTGACGATTGCCGACAAAGTCTTATTAGCTATGCCGAGTTCCAAAATCTGATTTTTCCCTGTTGCCAATAAAAGCACACCGAGCGGAATACCGATTGCGGAAGCAATAATCATGGACACCCCCACCATGTATACGGTTTCACCCAAAGCCTTAGGCAGTAACAGTAGAGCGTCGCTGAACATATCCTATCACCTCCACTTTCAAGTCTTGCGCCATAAGCGCAGAAATAGCCTGTTTGATATCTTCTTCCTTACCGTCAAGGCCCACAATCATTCGGCCGTACGGTACCATCTGAATTTGCGACAAATCGCCAAACAGTATGCTTATATCAAGTTTCGGGAACTGACGTGCCAGATTTGCCATGACCGGATTATCCGCCGATTCGCCGATAAATGTAAGACGCAAAAGCATTGTCGCATCTTTAATATACGTTTTACTGATTGTTCCCTGCCGATAAGCAGCCGGAAGTTCATTACTGCTCAATACACTGATAAATTCCTTTGTGATTTTTTCCTTCGGATTGGTGAATACTTCCAGTACTGTACCATTTTCTGCAATAATACCGCGGTCAAGCACTGCCACCTTATCGCAAAGTTCCTTTATTACCTGCATTTCATGCGTAATTACTACAACTGTAAGCTGCAATTTCTGATTAATATCCTTTATCAATTTTAAAATAGCTTTTGTCGTCTGAGGGTCAAGTGCGCTTGTCGCTTCATCGCACAGTAGAATTTTCGTATCATTAGCAAGTGCTCTGGCAATGCCCACACGCTGTTTCTGACCGCCGGAAAGCTGAGACGGATATTGATGCGCTTTATTTTCGAGTCCTACCAGCTTTAAAAGCGGCTCAACCTTTTCTTTTATTTCCTCTTTAGACTTTCCTGCCAATTTGAGAGGAAAAGCTATATTATCATATACATTGGAAGTGGACAGCAGATTAAAATGCTGAAAAATCATGCCAATATCCTTACGTGCCTGACGAAGCTGACTGTCATTCATTGTTGTCAAATCTTTGCCGTCAACGATAACATGACCGGATGTCGGTCTCTCCAGCATATTTATGCAGCGCACCAAAGTCGACTTACCCGCACCGCTGAGCCCGATAATTCCGTAAATCTCGCCACGCTTTACCGATAAATTAATATTCTTTAAAGCATGTACGGGACCATTCGGTGTATCATAGGTTTTTACTATATCCTTCAATTCTATCATATAAACATACACCCCATAAACCTCTAAATCTTATTACATTATTACAAATGACAGTATCATAAAACTTAATTGTTGTCAAATACCAAAAATTTCCGTATCATTATAAACGACACCTATCCTTGACATAAATTGTAATAAACCGTACAATTAAATGAGAACTTATACTAAACACTACTAATTAGGAGAGATATCATGGGAATTTTTTCAAAAATTTTGCCAAAGCGCAAACCTGTTGAAATAAAAAACAATGTACCGAAGGAAAAAGAAGAAATCCGTAAAACATTTGGTATTTACTGTCACAGTCATCACGGCACGTCCGGAACAAAACTCTGTCCGAAATGTACAGCACTTCTAAGTACGGTAATGGTAAAAATAGCCCGTTGCCCTTACGGCATCACCAAACCGATTTGCGAACGCTGCGACCGTCCGTGTTTCGGTGCAAAGCAAACCAAAGAATTCCGCGACATTATGCAAAGTACACAAAAAAGAATGTTCCTGCGCCATCCAATGCTCGCATTCAAACATAAAATGAAAAGCTGGGGCGTAGATTACGCTAAACGCGAACAGGAAAAGAAACAGGAAGCAAAAGCAAAAGCTCGTGCTAAAAACAAAAAACAAAAATAAAAACAAGGCGGCAGAATTAATTTTCTGTCGCCTTGTTTTCTGATATCACTGTTTTTCAAACATGCTTTTTGGCTGCTTGCAGACAGGGCAGACAAAATCATCCGCTTCTTTCGTCAAATCGCCTTCATAAATATAGCCGCATACGCCGCAAACCCATGTTTCCTTATTCTGTTTTGCTTCCGGGGCCTGATAAGTAGGTGCATTTTTCGGTGCTTTGCCTTTGATTACTTCATGATAGTATTTGTACGTCATCGGTGTATAATTAGATGTAACAACTGCATCTTTTACTCTCGCCAAAATCACAAAATGCGTTTCCATTTCTGTCATAGAAATAACTTCCGCCGTAATGTGCGCACAACTGTTTTCCTTCACTACCGGAAGCCCATCCATATATTCCCAGTCGAAAATATCACCGTCAAATTTATCCGTATCCTTACCGGAAGAAAAACCGAGTTTAGCAATCACATTCTGTGAAGTCTGTTCGGATAAAACAGATACTGCAAAACGTCCCGTACGTTTAATACAGTCATAAGTATAGTTTTTCTTGTTCATACTGATGGCAATCACAGGATTGTCACTCGTTATCTGAATAACCGTATTTACGATACATCCTGTTGGGCGTTCTCCGTCCAAAGTGCCTATAGCATACATTCCGTAGCTCAATTTCCATAAAGCCGCCATTTCCATTTTTAGCTCTCCTCCTAATAGATAATAATTATTTGTTAATATATATGATAGCATATTGTTTATAAAAAGTCTACTCATTTTATATGTAATTAGTATTATACTGATAAAATTTCTATTTATCGTTCATTTTTCTTTAATATTCTACTACTTATTAGATATTTGACTAAAATTAAAATTCATGTGAAAATACAATAGAACAACGCTTTATTTCGACCAAGGAGATTTTTATGAATACAAAAGGACTTTTACTAATTGTTACCGGTACCGTTCTCTGGGGTGCCTCCGGTGTTGTTTCACAACATTTATTTACAGCTAAAGATTTTACCGCTGAATGGTTCGTTACCGCTCGTTTAATCATTTCCGGCATTATACTGCTCATAATTGATGCTTTTTTACATAAAGGTGATATTTTTTCTATTTGGAAAACGACTGATAAATTTGCCCTGATACTTTTCGGCATCTTTGGTATGCTTGGTGTCCAATACACTTATTTTCGTACGATAGTATACAGCAATGCCGCTACAGCGACAATTTTACAATATTTAATGCCTATTTTCATCGTACTTTATCTACTTATAACAACACGCCGCATCCCCCGCAAACTGGAACTTTTCTCCATTTTCCTCGCCATGCTTGGAACGTTTCTGCTTGTAACAAAAGGACAGTTTGATACTTTAGCCATCTCTCCTCTTGCTTTAATTTGGGGACTTAGTAATGCCTGCTTCTCCGCATTTTATACATTACAGCCGCGTGAAATAATCAAACGCTGGCGCTCCACGCTTGTCATCGGCTGGGGAATGTTAATCGGCGGAATTGTAATGTGTTTTTATCAGCCGATATGGAATTTTACAGGAATTTGGGATTTAAATTCTGCCCTTTCATTTTTTGCAGTAGTAATCTTCGGCACGGCAATAGCATTCTGTGCTTACCTTGAAAGCACAAAATATCTATCGCCTACCCAGATAAGCGTATTCGCTTCGCTGGAGCCGTTTTCTTCCATTGTTCTTTCCATTATCTTTCTTCATATCAGTTTCGGTTCCATAGAATTAATCGGCGCTTTCATAATTATTACAGCCGTTACAATTCTTAATTTATAAAGAAAACCTCTAATAGCTTAAAACTATTAGAGGTTTTTTATTATCTAAATTATTCTTTTGTAATATCTTTACCGAACCATTTTTCGGAAATTTTAGCAATAGTGCCATCAGATTTCATTTCATTCATAACTTTTTGCACTTCGTCACGAAGAGCAGTGTTTTCCTTAGCAAATGCAATACCGAAATCTGTCGGGTCGCCTACAACAATAGTAGTTTCCTTAAAAGCATTAGGATGTTTCTGCATATAATACGTACCGACAAGTTCATCGGTTACCACTGCATCAAGACGGCCGTTTTCCAAATCCATGAAAGCATCTATATAATCGCCGTATTTTTTAACTTCGCTGAATTGCTGAGCATATTCCGCATTGCTGTCGAGGAAAGTTTCCGCCGTGCTGCCGCTCTGCGTACCAATTACTTTGCCGTTAAGCTGTTCAATAGAAGTAATATCCGCATCTACAGGAACGAAAATAACCTGACGGTTTTTCATGTAAGGATCGCTGAACAACATATTCTGCTTACGTTCTTCTGTAATATCAAGACCGTTCCACAAAATATCCACGCGTCCGCTCTGAAGTTCAGCTTCTTTACTCGACCAGTCAATTGCTTTAAATTCTACAGGACGATTTAATCGTTTAGCAGCTTCTTTTGCTAAATCAATGTCAAAACCGACAATTTCATTATTTTCATCTTTAAAGCCCATCGGCGGATAACTGTCATCCAAACCGATTACAATTGGTTTACTATTATCCGTTCCACTTTCAGAAGAACTCTGTTCATTACCGCCGCAACCAGCAATCATCATTACGCCAAATACCATAGCTAAACATAATACCCATAACTTTTTCATATAAATAAATCCTCCTTATGGTAATAAAGTTATATCTTCTTTTAATAATTTAACTAATTAAAGTAATAACAAATTACCATGCTTTTATAATAAAGAAACTTGTTATATTGTAACAGATTTTATAATAAAATTCCATAGGTTTCGCAAAAATTATTAAAAATTTTTGTGTTTATAGAAATTATATGCTACAATATACGCAGTTTTTTTATGGAGGTAATAATTTTGTATAGTGAATATATTATCCTTGGTGTTTTACTGCTTTTAAGCTATATCGGTCATAACATGTCAGTATTCTATGCAGTCGGCATTATTCTGATTTTAAAATTATTCCAGTTCACAGCTTTAATGAACTTCGTTGAAGCCAATGGCCTAAATTACGGCATCATTCTCCTCACCATCGCTATTTTATTGCCTCTTGCCAACGGCAGAATAACAATTCCGATGATGATAGACAGTTTCAAATCACCGATAGGCATTTTAGCTTTATTTGCCGGTGTTTTTGCCGCTATGGCCGGTGGCTGGGGCATAAATCTGCTGAAAGATTCTCCTTATATTGTTACTTCTCTCGTTATAGGTACAATGGTCGGTGTTTTTTTCTTCAAAGGCATCGCTGTAGGGCCGTTAATCGCAGGAGGCATCACATATCTCGTTTTAAGCATAGTAAAACTGATTTTTCATTAAAAAAAGGTGAGGATTTTCCTCACCTTTTTACTTACGAATAAATTAATCTTATAAGGACCATACCTGCCCAAACAGCAAACAAGCCGCCTATCGTATTTAATACGACATTAAGTACGGCCTGAAGAATAAGTCCTGTTTTTAAAAGTAACATCGTTTCATTACTGAATGAAGAAAATGTTGTAAGACCGCCCAAAAATCCGACAGTCAGCAATAATGACACATATGGCGAAATTCCCGTAAATCGTTCCGTCAATAAAGTTGAAATTATACCCATCAAAAAACAACCGATTAAATTTACTGTCAATGTGCCATACGGAAAATAACCTAATTTATGTATGTATGTTGTAATTAAAAATCTGAAAGCTCCGCCGAAAGCACAGCCCGTCATCACTATTAAAATCTTTGTCATTTATTAAAATCCTCCACATAACAAAAAAACTCCTTGAAAACTCAAGGAGTAATTATCTTTATGGTGGGCGGTAACAGGATCGAACTGCTGACATCCTGCTTGTAAGGCAGGCGCTC
>USIX01000074.1 GCA_900554895.1 uncultured Megamonas sp.
CATGGGTATAGTTTTAATCTGGGGAATACTTGTATACTATAAAAAAATTAAGCCATAAATTTTCAAATTAAAGAAAAATATGGCTTAATCATTAATTGTTTTTAGTTGAAAAGAAAAACTTATCCGGCAGTATCATGCCCAGTTCCTGCTGAGCAATCTGCTGAATTCGCTCTGGCGATTTTAAATGTGCTATTTCCAAATGCAATCTGGCATTTTCCGTTTCCAAAACGGTTGCCTGCCCTTTCATCTGATTTAAATGATACGCTTCACTTGCCGCCATGCCGCTGCGCAAAATAAAGAAAACCGCCAATATCGTCGTAATAACAAATAATATCATACATCTGGTACGCAACGCATTATTCAAATTTTTTTCCTGCCTTCTCTGTTGTACTGTTTTTCTTATTTTATTTCGTTTCGGCAGAGTCTGTTCACTCTCCCATTGAACCTCTTTACGCTGCGCCACCATACATTATTCCCCCTGAAATTACAATTTCTCAGCTATTCTCAATTTAGCGCTTTTGGAGCGAGAATTTTTTTCCATTTCCTCATCCGACGGTTTAACCGCTCTGCCGCAGAGTTTTATTTGCGCCTTGTGATGACAGACACAAACCGGCAGTTGCGGCGGACAGATACAGCCTCTTGCCATTTCTTTAAATACGTTTTTCGTTATCCGGTCCTCCAGCGAATGAAATGTTATCACCGCAATACGTCCACCGCTGTTTAAATGATTGACAGCTACACGGAATGTATCTTCCAATATGCCGAGTTCATTATTCACTTCAATGCGGACAGCCTGAAAAATTCTTTTCGCCGGATGTCCCGTAGCTTTTTTACGTACTGCCGCCGGTATAGCTCTTCTTATGATATCTACCAGCTGTCCTGTCGTTTCTATCGGTTTTTCCCTGCGGTACTGCACGATAAACTGTGCAATGCGTTTCGACCAGCGTTCTTCTCCGTACGTCTTAAAAATATAATTGAGCCTATCCTCATCATATTCATTTACCACATTATATGCCGAAAATTCTTTCGTTTTATCCATACGCATATCAAGCGGTGCATCATGCATGTACGAAAATCCCCGCTCTGCTTCATCCAGCTGATACGAAGATACACCTAAATCAAACAGAAAACCGTCAACAAACTCTATCTGCAAATCTTTAAGAACCTGTTCCAAATTCTTAAAATTACTGTGTACAATATCTATTTTACATTTATACGGCTTAAGCCTTGATGTCGCTGCAGCAATCGCATCATCATCCTGGTCTATGCCGATTAAATGACCGTTCTCATTCAATTTTTCCGCAATACGTGAAGCATGACCGGCACCGCCCAATGTACAATCTACATATATACCGTCCGGTTTTATATTCAAACCGGCAATAACTTCCTGTGGCAGAACACTAATATGTTCAAATTCCACTAATTAACCACCCCTTCAACTTTTTATGAACTAATAATTATTATTTATAATTTTAACAGGCATTAAACTTTATTTCAATAGAAAATATCAGCTCTTATACCAGCCTAAACGTTCAAAAACAGGTATATAGTGCATTCTTTCATAAAAAGACAGGAAAGTATTTTCCGTATGAAAAATCGGTACACGTTCTAAAGCGTAAATATTGCTGTCCTTATCGATATTACCGTATTTTATTGTAAATGCTCCCTTATATCCCGCTTCATCAACCAATTTTGCTATATAGAGATTATACGTACCTGTCGGGTAAGCTACAAATAACGTATCCTGATTTAATTGAGCATCAAGCGTCTGTTTGGATTTTGTAAGCTCCTGCCGCAACTGTTCTTCGCTAAGTCCCGTCATTGACTGATGCGTAGCCGTATGCGACTGAAAATCCATGCCATGCGCCTTCATCTCCTTAATCTGTTCCCAAGTCAGATAATTAGGCTGTGCACTTACAAAATCCGTTATGACAAAAATCGTACCGGTAAAACCGTATTTCTGCAAAATCGGATACGCATTGCGGTAATTATCCTCATAACCGTCATCAAATGTTATCATAATAGGATTGGACGGAAGCGGCGTACCGTTTGCCAGATATTCATACAGCTGCTGGCTATTGATGGTATTATAACCATGTTCCTTCAAATACGCCATCTGTCTGTCAAAATCACTCGGCAGAACAGATAATGCTATATTCATATCATCTATTTTATGATAGTTTAAAACGGTAATGGAAATATTATCCTCATTTTCAGCAGCCGAAGCTGGTATAATTTTAGGGCTTGATACCAATAACGGCAAACATAAAATCATCATAACCAAAATCAGCTTATACCAGATACTTTTCTTTAGCATGAATATTTCTACTCTCTTTCTTTAAAATCTCTTTACTTTATAAAAGTTCTTTCCTATATAAAATAACACGCTTACTATCATCACAAGCAATGCAATCCATTGAACCGGATATAATATAACATCCTTATCCACACTGAAATACATAAAACCCAACAGAAAACGGGATAGCGCAACCAGAAACAGTGCAAGTAAAAAAATCGTTCCGTTATCCAATAATTTAAAGAACTTATTTACAAATGTCAACAATACGGTCAATATGAATATACCGAAATGAACTATCGCCTGATAAAAAGCCACCGGTTGAAAATACAGATATCCCTCAAACCCGGACGGTCTGAACTTATATTCAATATATTCCGCCGGAGTATGGTCATTCGGCATATCTATACCGAGCGGCATACCAACAGAAAACTGCATCATAAAGTTAGTCATCTGTAAAATCATCAGACCGAATATAATAGACGGCATAATTAAATCCAGCCAATGTAAAATCGATAAACGCTGCCGCCGCAGATAAACAATACAAACTGCCAAAAACGCCAGTAACGCACCGTAAATGGATAAACCGCCCTGCCGCAAATAAAAGATACTGACAGGACTATTGATAAAATACTCCATATTCTGCAAAACATAAATAAATCTGGCACCTATAATACTGCTTGGAATTGCCCATACCATAAGCTTTACGACCGTATCAAAATCTTCTCCATACAGCCATACATTAATTCGGCAGATTACAAGACCCGCAATTACAGCAACTCCTATAGCCATACCATACCAATAAATATTTACACTTTCCCATGAAAATGCTACAAAATCCATAATTATTCCCTCTTTAGTTCATTTTCCAAACTTTTAACACAGTTTCTTATTTTAACTCTAAGTATAAAAATTATCAATTACTATATTCAAACGAAAAAAAATATGTTATAATTCCCCTGTAAATAAATTAATCTAAAAGGAGACTTTTCAAATGACTTTAACAAAAGACATGGGTATTATGGAAGTTGTAAGCAACTACCCTGAAACTGTAGAAGTATTTATAAATGCCGGCATGGGCTGCCTCGGCTGTGCTGCTGCCCACTTTGAAAACATCGAACAGGGCGCTATGGCTCACGGCATCGACGTTGAACAGCTCATGGAAGATTTAAATGCAGCTATCAATAAAGAAGCCTAATCTTCATAAATAAGCCACTGACTTACATGTTAGTGGTTTTTTTATTTTCTATATGGTATCATAGTGTTTACAATATTACAACAGAAAGGAATGATAATTTTGTCAATCGATAAAGTGAAAGCATATTTTAAACAATTCAACATGGAAGATAAAGTTATGGAATTTCCTGTCTCCAGTGCAACAGTCGCTGAAGCTGCACAGGCACTTCACTGTGAAGAAGCCCACATTGCCAAAACCATGTCTTTTAAATTGGATAACAGTGCCATTCTTGTCGTTATGGCAGGAGACGTACGCATCGATAATCGCAAATTCAAGGAAAAATTCCACAAAAAAGCTACCATGCTGAAAGGTGATGAAGTAGAAACTCTTACAGGATTTCCTATCGGCGGTGTTTGTCCGTTCGCTTCCAAAGACGGTGTAAAAGTATATCTTGATGAATCCTTAAAACGATTTGAAAAAGTATATCCAGCCTGCGGCAGTCGAAACAGCGCTATTGAACTTACCATACCGGAACTGGAAAAATACTCCCAAGCCGTTGAATGGATAGATATCAGTAAAAACTAAATATATAAAAACAAAGCTCTGATTATATATTACAATCAGAGCTTTTTTCATTATTATTTAACAACCTATGTTAATGTTAAACTTTATATCTTTTGGGTTTAATTGTTGTGTCATATCTATTCAAATACAACCTATGTTAATATTAAACACATGGTGTATATCGTGCCATGTGGTTAGAAGGGCAATTCAAATACAACCTATGTTAATGTTAAACTGTTACTCTTATAGAGAAATATAATTTATGGACAGAATTCAAATACAACCTATGTTAATGTTAAACTGAAGAGCCCGTATTATCAATAGAAACAGTATGCGTAATTCAAATACAACCTATGTTAATGTTAAACGCATTAATAGCGTTTTGCTTTTCTTCCTTTTGCCTATATTCAAATACAACCTATGTTAATGTTAAACCTCGTTGCATACCTTCCGTATCGTTGTTTTGTTGAGATTCAAATACAACCTATGTTAATGTTAAACTACCGAATTTAAAGGATTTATGTTTAATACTATATCTTAAAAAGCCTAATATTACAAGCTTTTTCTTTAAAATTACCAGGCAGAAGCACGTTTTTCTTTATAATGGCTAAATCTGCTATAATCTCTTTATTTATAAGGATTTTCATAAATCCAACGAAGTTTCCACCTGGTATTTTTACTACTTATATAAACAAATTATCTCTTTTTTCTACACCTTTTTTACCTATAAAATCTTCACCAAACACATTATCATTCATCAGTTTTATAATACAAACGAAATCTTCTTCATCAACAATTACACTCTTTAATTCATTTCTCAATTTAATTAATTTAGAAGGTGTTGTTTTTCCTCTGAATACCGAATTCTGAAAATGTGATAAATATTTTTTACATATTTTAAAAACTTTTTGTACTCGTTTTTCATTTACATCATAAAATACAAACGCATAATTATAATTTAAATTCTTAATCATCAATATCCCGCCTTTAAGCTAAATGGCACAAATTCTTTTTCACCTATAATATATCTCTCCAACTTATAACAATCCAATCTTATAGCATTACGATACGATGTTTTTCTTTTTAATGTCGGATGCTGAAATGTATTTTCCATACGTCCTTCAAAGGCACTGACAAAAATTTTTCTACCTTCCTCATTCAATAAACAGTAATTCAGTTTTCTATTAAAATGTTTTTCCACTTGTATTTTTCGATTATTAACCAAATCAAAAATCGTCCTAAAGACAATTACCGGTTTAAAAATTTCACTTATATCCAGACTTAATGAAAATCTTGTCTCTGTAGGTTCATGTAAAAAACTTATGCGTTGATCCAAATGCGTTTCATATATTATTGCAACTGTCTTAGCATATAAAAGACTGTTACCAAAAGATATTAAAGCATTTATCGGATTATCAGGCGGTCTTTTCACTCTTTTATTCATAGTAAAATCTTTCGGTAAAAAATATTTAAATGAACTGTAAAATCTAAGCCACAATTCACTTTCAACAGCAAGCAAAACTTTTATATTATCCGCATTCTCCACATCAGCATAGAATTCCTTGCGTATCCAATCAACAGTTTCCTTTACTTCTGACTTTCCATGTTTATAATAATGATATAATATTTCATAAATATTAATTCCTATTCCGCGCACAATAGTCTTAGCTACATAAAGTCTGCTATTTTGAAATCTTTCTACCTGTTTTATCAATAATTTTCCACTTCTATACTTATCTTTTGGATAAAAAGTTCCACTGTAATAACCGTAATAGTTGAAAAAATGCAGCAAAACATTATTTCGAGCAAGAAAATCCAATAGTTTACTATTCACAGTAACTTCATTCAAGCAATAAATTTCCTTAATTATCTCAATCGGTAAATCTTTATGTTTTTCAGAATTTCTAAATTGCAATGTATTATCTTTACGAACAAGTTCGCCTATTGAAGTAATATATTGTACACTACCGTTCATAACATTCCCTCCTCAGCTTCAAATATAACAGAATTCATAATATGCACATTTTTTACAGCTTCTCTTATTTAATACTGCCGGAATTTCATCCTGCTCTAATAACTTTTTAATCTGCTCAATATGTCTCTCTAACTGTTGTTCCAATTCCTCTGTAAGATTAACAATTATGATTTTTTTATCCGTTTTCTTTTTTTCAATAAATTCAAGTCTACCTTTTCGCACAACGCCTTTATCTTTCAATATCTTCAAATATAATATCAGTTGCCATTTCGCTGCTTCCACATCAGCATCAGATTTTTTTGTTTCAGTTACATATTCTTCCGTAATCTTATCCAATCGGATATTTTCCAAAGCAAGTTCATTATTATCCTGTAGAGCTTTCTCTTCATGTAAAACTCTGCCGATATTTACATCTTCGCTGTTATCTTCAAAATTTATACGATTACCAAATAAATAACATTGTCTTTTGCAATGGAAATAATAATTTACCAATGTTCCATTTATCTGCATAATTTCATCTTCCTTCAAACAAAATCCACAAAATCACTTACCTCTCCCTGAAGCCTGGCACGATTTAATTTTCCGTTATCAAAATATTTTTCACCATCTTTAACACAGATAATATTACCTATTTTCTCATCATAATTGCTTAATGGAACCTTTTTTACCTTATACATAAATTCTGCCATTTGTACCGTAATGCGGGAAAGTTTTACTCTATGTTCTGCATAACTCATTGAATAATCCTGTAAAAGTTCTTTATATCTTTCCCAAATTTCCACGCCATTAATAATTTCGCCCCGTTCATTTTTAATTTTCCTAGCCAGATATACCGTCATATTCCATGTATCATCGTCTATCAATTTCATTTGTTCTGCTATTTTTTCCCATTCTAAGCTTTGTATACTGTCAAAAAATCTATTATATTCAGCTTTATAATTCCTTTTGAGTATAGCTAATACTTTATCATAATACTCATTAAAATCTTTTTCCGCCAATGCTTTTCGCATTGCTTCATCAACTAACGTTAATTCCGTATTATTTCTGACATCATCTTTGTAAATGCTTCCGGCTTTGTCCAAATTAAAGAAATATACCTTACCTGATTTTCTGCATGAGCGATTTATACGTCCCAAAAATTGTTCTTCACTGTCCAGCTTAGAAATATCCTTATAGCCTAAATCCATATCAATATCAACTCCTGCTTCAATAACTTGAGTTGAAACAAGAATTAAAGACTCTTTACTCGTTTTCACTCTCTGTAAAATCCGCTTGCGTTCTGCCATACTGTCATCACCGGATAAAAGTTCTACAGTATAATTTATACTTTTATCCGATTTTAATTTTTCCCAAAAACGATGTGCCGTCGATTTTTTTATAAACTCAATCATTATATGTCTGCCATTTCGCATCTGCTGCTTTATATGTTCTTGCAGATAATCTTCCAGTTGCTCGCCCTTTAAATCTGTTCTATCTAGAATTTCATACGATAATTCCACTCTGTTTTTAAAAATGTTGTTATTGAAATATTTGTGTGTATTTTTCAGTAATACAGATGCAGCATTCTGATGATGTGATATTTTATCAAAATCAGGCAAAGTCGCTGACATAATGATAATTTTCATATTCAATAGTTCGGCGGCTGCTTTCAAATAACTGATAATTTGCGGCCAAAGAATATTTTTATAGCTTTGAATTTCATCCAGCACAATCACACTATTTACCAACTGATAAAAACTGAATACAGATTTTTGTTTATTATCGAACAATATATCAAATAAATTAACATGTGTCGTAAGTACCATAGGATAATTCAAAAACTGCCGGTCAAACAATGCTTGCTGATATACCTTATCTTCATTTTCATCCTGTTTATCTATTTTAATCGGTGTTAATGAATTGAGCACAGCGATACTTTGCATTATAGACTGATTTTTAGCAAATATATTTGCTAAAGTTTCCGTATTCTGTTCAACAAGTGTATTAAATGGATATACATAAAATATCTTCTTCAATCTTTTATCCAATTCCATCAACTTAAAACTTAAATTAATAGCAGTATTACTTTTACCGCTGCCTGTCGGTGCCTCCAGATAAAATATATTATTTTTGTACTCTTCGTTTAAAACCGCTTCCGCTTCGCAGAAAATCTCACTGCGCAAAACATTTATATCAGTCACTTTTGATAAATTCTGTTCATTTTGCGGAAAATTATTTTGCTGATAAGCACGTATACTTTTCATCAATGATGTACTTTCGTAAATCTCTTTCCATTCGCTTATATCATCTATATCCCCATCCTGCTTGAATTCCGAACCATTTTCAAATTCTCCAGTTGCATAATAATCGCTCGCCACCAGCAAAGAATACAGCATTTTTTCATATATACATAAATATAAACTCTGCTCTTTAGAAAACTTCTTTGTCAAATCTTCACAGGCCGCTATCATATTTTTTATATCAACTTCAAGATATTCAATTTTTTTATAATAAAGACCATTTTTATTTACAGCCCGTATTATTTTCAGCACTGTTCCATCATCCAATTTACTTTTGAATAAATTAAAAGAATTTAAATCACTGTGATGTCTGCTTATAATATACGCATGATATAAAACAAATGGTTTTAATATATTTTTTACTTTATAACCTACTTTACTTAAAATATCATATCTGAAATAATCCATATAAAATACGGCTGACATCATTGCATGTTTTCTATCACTAAAATCACTTTGACCGTCAATAAATCCACTATCCATTGCCTGTTTTTGAAATAATGGATTTATTTTTCCCATATCATGAAAAATCGGTATCGCAAATATCATTTCCTTTAAAATATTCTCAACTTTTACTTTAACTTTATTGTCTAAATCAGGCCAAATATTATCACAAAATCTTTCAAATATATTTTCATATAGTTTTTGCTGCCAAATTTTTCTAAAGTATTTATACGTTCTATCAGTATGCTCTTGTAATAACTCATATTCATAGCCTTTACTTTCATCATTCCTATCAATTTTTCTTTTATGTGCTTTATATCTGCTTAAATCTGTTATCAATTCATTTAAAATTACAGTTTCCATAAAAGTGCTCCTTCTATTTACTAAAAATTTTCACAGCTACTATTATTATTAATCATTTGTTAATCAATAGAAAACCACATATTTCTTATTTCTATAAAAATTATCCTTTTTTTCTTTATCCGTATATACTTTATTATCTAAACAATAAACATTCTTATTATTTATTTCCGTTAAACTGCCCGTATATATAAATCTTTCCAAATTATAATTATTTACCCATTCATCCAAAGAAAATGGTAAAGCTTCTTCGTATTTAAATTGACTATAAACACGAATTTCCTCTTTTGACAAAAACTCTCTCAAATCCTCACTATCAAGCCTTACCAGTTCAACATCATCTTTTTTTATAAAGCTGTCTATCCTGTAAAGTTCTTCATCTGCTAATTGGGTTTCATCTACGGATATAAATTTGATATCTGCTAAATGGTCGTTTTTTCCCAGATACGGATAATATACGCATTTATGATTTTGAACGGCATCTTTCAGCTTTTCGGCTTCTTCGCAGTCAATCAAAACGCAGATTTCCCAAGCGGGATTTTCCAGCCACTGCTCTTTGACAATCAGATTACCGCCCTGTTCTTTTGAAGCATATCCTACTGAATTATTAAATGATTGTATTTTTTTAGGAGTAATTCCCTTTTCTCGAAGCGGCAATATAGCCACTTTTAAATCCTTTAATCGTTCATAAAACTTCGGATAAGACGGTTCCAATTTCGTTTTTTTCTTTTTCGGTTTTATCATATCCTGTATCTGCGTGTAACCACTATAACCCAATATTGCACCGAAAATCCCCAAAAGCGCCACTTTATGAATATTGCCGTATGTGAAATAACAATACGTATTCACTTCCGGCTTTTTAAAAAACGCATTCTTTCCGCTGAGTTTAAATCTCAATATTTCCATAAATTACACCTCTTTTAAGGTCAGGATATTGAAATATTTAGCGTCTTTTATATCTCCTTCTAAAATTGTAGTATACGGATTGTAATAAATTTCTATGCTATCAATGGTATCTGCCATTTCTTTCAATAGCTCAACTAATTTTTCTATTTTTATACAATTTTTATCATCCTGCTTTTCAAATTCAACATATTCAGATAAATTTGGCAGATACGTATCAATTTTTGTTTCCACAAATACGGCAAATTCATTTTCACAACCGATTTTGGAATTCGTGGCAAAAGCAGTCGCGGATACAAGAGCAGTACGTTTAAAATTCTGATAATCCTCGTCCGTATAACCTTCCGTTATTTCCAAATCCTTGCCAGTTTCATCTTTTAAATTTGCCATTTCTTTATAAGCAAGCGGATTTATTACAAACGGATAGAAATAATGTGCTTCACTGCTACCGATTTTTGTACCGAGTGTGGAATTTTTAGCCTCTTCATCTTCGTTATCCTTATTTTTCTTTGTAGCAGTAGCATCACGGAAAGGCGATAAAATCTGCTGTTCTTCGGAAGTCGT
>USIX01000075.1 GCA_900554895.1 uncultured Megamonas sp.
AATTACCTTGTTTTCTTCCCTGAAGATCCTTTGGATGATTCCACGGCATGGGTAAGGCAATGGTAAATGCCAACAATGCAGATAAGTTGCCGATTATAGGAACGGTGTTATCGGAAGGAGTGCCAGACGGTGAAAATATTCGGGCGGATGTTAGTATTTATTCTTTGCCGACAACAGCAAGGGAATTATCTTGCGGTTATTCTTTAGACTTAGATGAAACACCCGGTACAACTCCGGACGGAAAACGATATGACGCTGTGCAGCGCAATATTAGATATAATCATTTGGCGATAGTTCCAAAAGGCAGGGCGGGTAATGCCCGTCTTAATATGGACGGCGACCAGATTATTGAAAGTGAGGATAAAAAACATATGGCAAAAGTACGACTTGATAATGGCTTAGAATACGAGTGTGCCGAAGAAGTAAAAATCGAGCTTGAAACGCTTAGAAATGATAAAACGAAAAATAAAGCTAATTTTGACGCATTGCAGGGCAAATATGACGCACTTGAAGCAAAGGCAAATAAGCTTGAAAAAGATTTAGCAGATGAAAAAGCAAATAAAAATATAAATTTTGATAACGCTGTAAAAGAACGCGTTGAAATGCTGGACATTGCAAAACAGCACAATTTAGACAAAGCGGAAACATTGAGCAATAAAGATATCAAATTGGCCGTTATTAAGAAAGTAAACGGCGATAATTTTAAACTTGACGGCAAATCTGATGAATATATCAATGGTGTCTTTGATATCTGTAAGGAACAAAACAAAGATTTTAATAAAAACGCCGGTAAAGTAAGGCAGGATATCAATGATACAAAGATTGGCAGCCAGAAAAAACAAAATGAAGATGAATGGGATTATGTTGCTATAGCTGAAAAAATGCGACAGGATGAAGCAAGAGCTTATTTAGGAGGTAAAGAATAATGGCTACTTTTCAATGGTATACAAGGGATTTAGACAAAGGCTTTCCTGGTATGGTCGCCGATACAACCATGAAAAATATTGATAGTTATGCGGTTGAGGAAGAAGCTGGCTTAGAACCGGGGGACGCTGTTATTTTGGGTACTGCTGAAAATCAGGTAAAGAAAGTTGCCAGCGGCAGTGAATCCAAAGTTATCGGTGTAGTCGTTCATCATCACAAAGAACCGACAACACCATATTATCAGCAGACTGATACTGTACCTGTTATGACTTTTGGCGACATATACGTAACAGTAGGTGAAGCTGTAAAAGCCGGTGACCCTGCTTGTATTATGGCTTCAACTTTTAAGTGGGGTAAAACAGGAACGAATGTAAGCGGGGCGGCTTATGTATCCGGTGCAGAAGCCAATGGGCTTGCTCGTTTGCGTTTGGGAAATAACGTAACAGTAATTCAGCAGAAAAGCGAATAAGGAGGATAAACATGACAAATCCGTATATTGAAAAAGTTGAAAGATTAGACGCTGATACAATCAGCCGAGTTCTTACACGTTTAGATGCCACACAGTCAGCATTTTTGGCCCGTATGCTCACGCAGGTTAGAGCAAGAGTTTTACAGGTAACTCATGCTAGATTAAACGCATTTACAGTATTTCCGGTACAGACAGAAATTTCCGCAGGTGCGGAAACAGCTCTTCAGCGTATTTATGATATGGTGGGCATGGCGAAAATAATCGCTAATCCGGCGGATGACTTGCCGCTCGTAGATATTTTGGCACAGGAAACAAGTGTTAAAGTAAAGGAAGTAGGCGCAGCTTATCAATACAGTGTTTCGGATTTGGAAGCTGCGGCTTTTGCCAATTTGCCGCTTACAACCATGAAAGGCAATGCTGTAAAACGTGCTATTGATACCAAATTAAACAGCATTGCATGGAAAGGTGACGCTGAAAACGGTATTGTTGGATTTTTGGATAATACCAATTTGAGCGAATACACTTTACCGGCTACAGGCTCGTCCAGCTCCACTAAATTAAGCGATAAAACCGCAGAACAGATGTATAAGGATGTTGCCGCTATTATTGAAAGTATTTCCGATAACACGGATGATACGGAAAAAGCAGATACTGTCTTATTTGCTCCGGGGCCGTATAACGCATTATCTACGACTTTATATACAACGAATAACGGACAGACAACGCAGACGGTATTAAGTATGCTGAAAGAAAATTATCCGGAAATAAGACGCTGGCTCAAAGTCGGCGAACTTAAAAACGCAGACAGCACAGGTACTAAAGATTATATTATCGCCGGTGTGTTCGACCCAGATTATGTACGTTTTGAAATTCCGCTTCGTTTTGACCAGCGTCCGGTGCAGGAAAAGAATTTATCTTTTAATGTTCCGTGCCGTTCCAAAGTTGTCGGCGTAACGGTATTTAGACCGTATTGCTTTACAAAGGCGGTGGGTGCTTAATGGCAATTACGAAATATGTATTAGTACAAAATAAAGAACCTAAAATTATAAATGTCGGTAATATCAAATTAAAACCCGGATATCCGCAAAAAATCCAGGATATTGATGAATTAAGAAAAAACTATCCGGCATTTGATGAAAAAATAAAATCCGGCTCTATTGTTATTTTGGACGCTAAAACGGCAGAAGCTGAAACGCAAAATATAGAGCATGAACTTGAAAAACGGCTGAAAAAAGCCAATATGGTTTAAATTATGTATGATGAAATCTTAGAATTAATACGAAAAATAGCCCCGGAATTTAATGATGTTGCTGATGAGGAGCTGGAAGATTTTATTGATGTGTATGCTGATTTAGTATCCGAAAGATATTTCGGCAAACACTACAACAAAGCCGTTGCCTTTCTTGTCGCTCATCAGCTCACATTGTTTAATATTGCAAACAGCAGCGAAGCAGGTGCGGGGGACAGTTCTTTAATTGCCGGAGATGTTTTAATGGAAAAAGAAGGCGATTTGCAGCGACAGTATGGTAATGTAAATACTTCCAATTCGGAAGCTGACAGCCTGTTAAATAAAACTTACTATGGTAAAATGTTCATCTCCCTGCGTTCTGCGCTGCGCCCAATAGGAATGATGAGAAAATGTCCGTAGTAGATAAAGACTTAGGCTGGAAAAAGATTTTGCGCAACATGCGTAAAATAGATGCTAAAGCCGTAAAGGTAGGTATACAGGCAGGCGATAAGGCATCAGACGGCAAAACGGACCTTGCCTATGTTGCCAGACTGCACGAGTTTGGCAGCCCCGGCGGTAAAATCCCGGAACGTTCATTTATTCGCAGTGCAATAGATAAAAATGAACATAAAATTAATAATTTATCTGATGGATTGGCTCTAAAGATATTGGACGGTTCCGTTACTGTTCGCGGTGCTTTAGATTTAATTGGTTTAAAAGTTACCGGCATGATACAAGAGCAAATAGTTGACGGGGATTATGTTCCACTTGCACCTGCAACTATAAAGCGAAAGAAAAATCATTCTGATAAGCCGCTCATAGATACGGGGCATATGTTTCAAAGCGTACGTCATGTCATAGAGGATAAATAAATGAGTTTTAGACGCAAATTCACAATACAGCGGACTACGGGCGGCGAATATGATGATAATGGTATTTGGCAGAAAGGTGAAACGGAAGAAATTGAGATAATGGCTTCCGTTCAGCCATTATCTTTAGCGTCTCTTAATGAGTATAATCAGATTTTTCCTGAAGGTATTCGCACCGTAAACGCTGTAAAAATTTATACGGATACAAGACTGTATCCAGAAAAACAAGGCACGCCAGCGCAAAATGCTGACGTGCTTTTGTATATGGACAGGAAATATAAAATTATTACCTGTCATGCTTATCAAAGCGGAGTAATAAGCCACTATAAAGCCTATGCTCAAGAGGTAGATACATGACACAGGAACAGAAAAAAATCTTGCATGATGTTATAGCGGAAATTTTGGGATTACCTAAAAACCGAATAATATATGCATACCAAAATGCACCGCAAATTACAGATACATTTGCATTAATGCGTTTTTATGCATACCGTGAAGAAGTTCCGACAGAAATCGTTCCTACCGGCGAACCGGGCGTTGAAAAATTAATCGCACATAACAATTTGACACTGGAAATACAGGTATTTACTAAAATCGGTACCGATTTGGATGCTTGCGTAATACTAAACAATTTACTGAATTGTTTAGATAAACATACAGTAATGAGCCGATTGGACAATGCCGGTATCGTTATAGTTCAGCATGAAGCAGTGCAGGATATTTCGGAGCTGGTGGATGAAACGGCATTTCAGACACGTGCCAGTGTCGATATAACTATTAGATTTACACCGACTTATCTTGATAATGTAGGTTATATCGCAAATGTAAAATTAAGTGGCGACACGGGAAATAAATTACCTATTGATATAGAAACGGAGTGAAAACATGGCTAATATAGACAGAATTGTAAACGTGCAGATAAGTCTTAATACCAACGGTGTTAGTAAGGAAGGCTTTTCGACTATGCTCGTAGTCGGTACGCACGCCAATAATTTAAATCGTGTGACAACATATACAAATATTAATGATTTAATAAATGACGGATTTTCTACTGATGACCCAATTTATAGAGCTGTTTCGGCAGCATTTTCGCAAACGCCGCGCCCGAGACAGGTGAAAGTAGGTCGCAGACAGGTTGAAGAAGTAAATTTAAGTGTAAACAATGTAAAAGACAATACGGATTATACCATTACTGTATCCAGCAAAGACACTGACGGCACTGTTGATGAAGAAGCCTATAAATACAACAGTCAGACAAGTGCAACAGCAACAAAAATTGTCGAAGGTCTGCAAGCATTAATGGCAAGTGATACTGCCGTAACCGCTACTGCATCCGGTGAAAAACTGCAACTTACTGCCAAATCCGGTAAGTCTTTTGCTATTAAAATATCCAGTAATTTATCTGCTGAACTTACTGAACCGACAGAAGAAATAGCTGATACCATGAGTGCTGTAATGGCCAGCGACAGCGATTTTTACGGCATTGTTCTTGCAAGCAGAGATAAAGACGATATTATGGCGATGGCTGAATGGGTAGAAACACAGACAAAATTATTCGGCACATCTACAGTGGAGCAAAAGACAGTGAAACAGATACGGACCTTTTATCTATGTTAAAAGCTAAAAACTATTACCGCACTTTTACTTTTTATCATGAACTTGCCGATAGTGAATATCTTGAAGCCGGTGTAATGGCGAGATGTTTTGCGATAGAACCTGGCGGAGAAACATGGGCAAACAAGGTTTTATCCGGTTTAACTGCTGATAATCTGACAGAAACGGAATACCTGGCAATATCCGGCAAAAACGGTAATACTTTTGAAACATTTCGTAATAAAAGCATTACCCAAAACGGTAAAGTTGCAGGTGATGAATGGATTGATGTAATCCGCTTCCGTGATTGGCTTCAGGAAGAAATCACGGTTAATGTTTTCAATCTTTTAATCAATTCCGATAAGGTGCCGTATACTGATGCCGGTATTGCATTAGTTGAAAATCAGATAAGACAGGCTCTTTTACTTGGTCAGCGTCGTGGCGGAATTGCTCCGACAGAATATGACGAAGATAATAATGAAAATCTCGGTTTCACTATAGAAATGCCGCTGGCTGCCAATATTCCGGCTAATACAAAAGCACAAAGATTACTGGAAGATGTAAATTTTACAGCACGTTTGGCGGGAGCTATTCATGTTGTAGAAATTACAGGTTCGTTTACCTATGAAAACCTTATAAGTGAATAGAGGAGGATATAAATGGCTGACGGAGTTTTAACATATAATCCGAAAAATTTACTCGTAATATTCGGAGCAGAACAGCTGCATGGCTTTTCGGAAGATGATGTAATTACCATTGCACCAAACGGAGACGGCACACAGATTTATGTAGGTGCTGACGGCGAAGTAGGCAGAAGCATTGACCCGAACCAGACATATGAAATAACGATAACGCTTGCGACAAGTTCCACTTCCAACACGTATTTATCCAATATGTACAACGTGGATAGAGCTACGGGGGCAGGTCTGTTGCCGCTTTTAATTAAGGATTTGAGCGGGCAGACGCTTTTCAGTGCAGAGCAGGCATGGGTGGCTAATATGCCAGAAGCAAGCTACGGCAGAAGTATTGACAGCAGAGAATGGACTTTATATACAGGGCAGGTAACAGCCCCTATTATCGGAGGTAATAATTAATGTGGGACGGCGGTAAATTTACGAATTTTCAGCAGGGAGAATATGTATTCAGTATCAGACAGTTTGCGCCTTTCAAAGCGATTAAAGTATTAGGCGATTTGCAGAAAATAATCACACCGGCACTTGCAGGAGCATTAACGGGGCTACAAAAAGCACCAGAGGCGGATATGGATGACTGGTTATCTTTAGCACCAGTTTTTTCGGATGCGCTGTATCAGATTGCAGCTGGAGTTGACGGCGACAAATTGCAAAAAGCTATGCTTCTGCTCCTTGATAAAAATTATGTAGCCGTTGAGGTAACTGCTAATAACGGGACAAAAACTTTTACTCAACTTGATGAAGGTCTGATAAATGAAATTTTTACAGGAAGAACTTTTGACTTGCTGGCTTTAATGGTGGAAGTGTTTAAAATTAACTTCCTGGATTTTTCCAGGCTCTCCAGTCTCCCTACTGGCGTCCGCGAGGCATTCGGAGAGATAAAGTTACCATTCCGGGCAAAATAGCAGAAGAATTACGGGACGCACTATTTATATACAGGGCTATAGACAGCGGTATGGTAACACTCACAGAGGTTAAAAACGGAGATGTAACAATAGCCGAACTTGTCAGAATAGCCCAGTATCTGGACATGAAATCGGATATTGAGTATGCAAATATGCCTAAAACTAAAGCAAGAAAGGGGGCGAGACATTGAAAGTCCGTGAATTAGTTGCACGATTTAGTTTTGAAGCGGAAGGCTTGAATAAAGTAAAAAACGGTATTCAATCTTTGATTGATAAAATGCACCTGGCAGATAAACAGGCACAATATACAGAAAAGCAGCTGAAGGAAATGGGAGCGTTTCAGGATAAACTGGGACGCTGGCACAGTTCCAACGGCAAATTTTTAAAAATAAATGCCGATACCACGCAGGCTAGAGCTAATATTTTAGGATTGCAGAACAGTATGCAGTCTTTGGCAAACGGCGCAAAAATGGTCGGTCAGGCTCTGGTGGCAGCCTTTGCCGTAGATAGAATTATTGCTTTTACACAGGCTATACAAAAGTCTGCTGATGAAATGATGAATTTAGACGGCAGACTTAGGACGATTACATCAACGGATGAAGAACGTTTTGCTATTGAAGACAGATTGTATGATTTATCCCAGCAGAACAGGCAGGGCATGAAAGAAATGGGAAATCTGTATTTTAAGATTGCCAACGGTACGAAGAAATATGGATTTAATACAGACGATTTCATGCGGGCAACCGATATCGTATCTAAATCTTTAACGATTGGCGGTGCAAGCACGGCGGAGGCTCAATCAACGATACTGCAATTAGGGCAGGCACTCGGCAGCGGCTTTTTGATGGGTGATGAACTTAATTCATTAAATGAAAATGCTCAACCGCTTATGCAGAAAATTGCTGAATACTTCGGCAAGGATATCGGCGAGCTGAAAGAAATGGGTTCGCAGCGTGAATTAAAATCCGAAGATATCATGCGGGCCATTTTATCAGCCGGCGAAAAAATGGATGAAGAGTTTTCCAAAATGCCGACAACTATCGGTCAATCATTACAGCAGATAGAAAACCTTTGGAATTATTCTATGTTGAGAATAGAACAAGGTACGGGGGTATTTAGCTACATTGCCAAAGCCATATCCAATAATGTTATGTATATTTCTGAAGCAATGACCAGTTTATTTATTTTAATGGACAGTTATGATGGCAGTCAGGAATGGCTTGATAACTTTCAAAATCTGCATCCTGTTTTATTTGCGCTGTATGAAGGTTTTTCTGCATTAAAAGATGTCATTATGGATATTGCAAATGTATTTAAACCATTTGTTGATGAATTGAGCAGTCTTGATATATATGATGTATTTTTCGGAATAAGAAATGGATTACAGGAAATATTCAGCGGATTATCGCCGGCAATAGAACCTTTTATACAATCTGTAACAAGGCTGGTAACTAATATATTTCCGTTATTAAAAAATACTTTCGTTTTTCTTGCTCCGTTTGTTGCTGAAGGATTTGGTATTTTAGCCAGTCTATTAGGTACGATAATCGAAGCGTTTACATGGGTGATAAATCTGGTAGCGGATTTTATAGAAGAAAATGAGGAATTTGCTCAACTGATTGTTACCATAGGAGCGATTATTTTAACGTCTATCTATGCCGGTTTTATTGCTGTTGCCGGAGCTATAGGATTTGTTATAGAAGCTGTTTCATGGTGTTATGAGCAATTAGTTATTTTGAAAGATTTAGTTGCTGAAGGATTATCTGCTGCTTTTATGTGGGCGTTGGAAGTTGTTTCAATGTTTTTTGCATGGCTGGCTCAGGGTTTGAGCGGCGCACTTGCAAGTATCGCGCAGTTTTTCGGAAATCTTATTGCAGGTGCTTTTCAGGCGGCAGGCGCACTTATAACCGGTTTTGGCAATGCTATTAATTCTGTTAAAAGTTTCTTTGCAGATTTAGGCTCTTCTGCTTTAAATGTTTTACAAGAGATTGCAAATGCTATACAGAATTGGGTGTTGGACAAAATACAATGGGCAATGGACGGAATTAATAATCTAAGGAATTTTGCAGGCGGCATATTAGACGGTATAGGCACCGGCATATCAAACGCTTATACGGATATGACGCAAAATAATACGTATAATCTAAACTCTCAGGAACAGTTAGAAATCGCAATGAGACCGCAGGGAAGTTTTTGGTATCCGTAAGGAGTGATTAAATGGCAGACTATGGATTATTAAATAATACGCAAAGTTCAATGTCCGGAACTATGCCCTCGCTTCTCAGAAAAATAATAACACCTTGTAAAATCGGTGATACCCTTGAAATTGACGTATTAAAAGAATATGAAGTAACTTTTGAAAGTGATGTTACCGAAAATCCCGTTGAAACTGGCTTTATTGTAGCTGACCATGTAATAAGAAAGCCTTTATCCTTGAAGCTGACAGCAGTATTTACACCGACACCTGTTACTTTTTTGAGCCATTTCGGTGGCGCACCAAATGTAAACCGCCTTAATGATGTAGCTAATGCTTTAATGCAGATTTATCAAAAAGCCGACCCTGTAACGGTTACACTCTATGACGCAATATATGACAATATGGTAATGCTTACGGCTCCGCTAAAACGAAATGTTCAAAACGGTATCTGCTACGAGATGGAACTTAATTTTAAGCATGTCGTAGTAGTTGAACAGCGAACTGAGGAAGTACCGGAAGAATATGCCAGCAATGACGCGCAGGGAAAAGCGGGGCAGACTGAAAAGGACGGCGGTACAGCCGAGCAGAAAGATATCGGCACAGGAATGACGACTGTTGCCAATACAGCGACTGTTGATATCAGCAGCTTGCAGGCGGATTATAACGCCAATGGCGATATCAGCACAGGGAAAGAAATTACTGCTACCGTGGCGGCAGTTTCAATTATCTCTGCACTGCAATATTAGGAGAGTGAATAAATGATACAGATAAGCATGACGGATGCCAATGATTTCGTACAGTCGGTTACGCTTGACGATACTGTTTACAAGCTGCATTTTGCCTATAATGACGTATTAAAAGGCTGGAGTATGGATATACGCGACAGCCAAAATACGGATATCGTGCGAAGTATAAGGGTTGTGCCTAATTTTCCGCTTTTGAGTCAATATAAACGGCATTTGGATATAAAAGGTGAAATGGTTGCTACTGTAACAACTAATATACAAAATATCGGCAGAAGTGATTTTATAAACGGCAAGGCAAGTTTAGTTTATGTATCGGAGGATGAATTAAATGCAATATTGGAAACGACAGTATAAAGTGTCTTTTCCCGGTATCGGATATACTTTTTCCAATATAGACAACAGAAACGGCTTAAAAATAGAATTTGATATTGATAAGGATTTAACCAAAGAGACGAATAAATCTGTACTGAAAATCTATAATTTAAGCAATGAAACAAGAAAAGCATTGGAAAAACCGGACATTTTATGCGAAATTTACGCAGGATATGAAAAGACAACAGGTCCTGTAAAAATGTTTGTCGGCAATACGGTGCAGGTTCATACCAAAAACAGCGGCAAAGATGTTGTAACTGAGTTTCGACTTGCTGACGGCGGGACGGCTGTCCGTGATTGTGAAATAAGTCTGTCCTTCCCGCCGAATACACCGGGAAATACGATAATAAACGCTATAGCCAGCAATATGGGACTTGCTGTTGTTTATGGACAGGGAGCAACTTTTGGCACATTTACTAATGGTTATTCG
>USIX01000076.1 GCA_900554895.1 uncultured Megamonas sp.
CAGGGCAAAGACGTTGATTTGCCTGCCGGAACGGAAGCATATATTCAGACAAAAGAAGAGACGACTATCTATGCTATTCAGACCAATTTGAAAGATAATCTGCGCATCAATACGCCGGAAATAAAAGAAACCGCACCTGTTGAAGAAACAGTTGCGAATAATACTGAAACGACTTATGTTGACAACTCTGTTGCATCGTCTTCAACAGTAAATACGACTTCCGACAGCAGCACAGATTACAGTATTTCCGACACATCAAACAATGACGTGCCGAGCGACAATAATCTTTATGAATATGAATATTAATTTACGTATAGACCAGCATTTTCTGGTCTATATTCTATTTTAGGAGGGATAATTTTTGGACGAGGCACAACTTCGTTTCCTTTTTGTATTCACTGACTTGATAGCCCCACTAGTCGCCGGCTATTTTTGTCGCCGTTACAATATAATAACTGATAAATTCTGTAATAAACTTATAAAGATAAATATCCGCATTATCGTATCAATCTTATCTTTTCTGAGTTTTTGGACATTGAAAATCTCTTTGGATTTATTATGGCTGCCTGTTTTTGGCATACTTGTCTGTGTATTTCCCGGCCTTATCGCCAAATTCACCTTTGCTTCCAGCTATAAAAATCTGAATGACCGCGGCGCCTACATGATGTCCTCCATGCTGTCGAATATCGGCACTTTATCCGGATTATGCGCTTTCATTGTCTACGGTATTCAGGGATTTGCCTATTTGCAGATTGTAGCCATGTTCCAAACATTATTCACACTTTGTTTTTGTTTCCCGCTTGCCAATTATTACCATAATAAGGCTGTCAGCCGCATTCGCAAGCATAAAGCCCAAATCAGCATACGAGCACTATTATTCAATTTAAACCAGTTGCCTGTTTTAGCTATGATTATCGGTTTTATTCTGGCACTTAACGATATTCCCAAACCGCAAATCTGCTATGATATTTTTAATTCACTGGTGCATATCGGCGCATGGGCCGGATTATTTCCGGTCGGTTACATTACTAAATTGGACAAAGCTAAATATTTTCTGCGCAAAACGGCGGACATCGCTATCGTCAAATTCATTGTTCTGCCGCTCATCGCCTACTTTGTCGTAACACGTCTGTTCGACGACCCTATTTTAATCGGCAGCATGATTATCGCCTTTTCCGCGCCGACGGCCATTAATGCTGTACTTGCATGCAGCATTTATAAATTGAATGTTAATATCGCCATATCCTCATTCATATCTACAACAATTATTTTCTTATTGATTATATTTCCGCTGTATTTCTTTGTCATTAAGGATTTACTTTTATAAAAAAAGGAACTGTCACTACATTTGGTGGCAGTTCCTTTTTTATCAGCCCTTAATTTATTCTTATATTGCGCCGGGCGGTTTTTCTGAACGCAAAAAATGAACCATAAATAGAAATTTATTTTATTTTTTCCATTAAAGCCGGCAGTTCTCTTATATCCTTAATTGTATAATCCGGATTTTCCACTGTACCGAAACCGTAACTTGCATAAATCATCGGAATGCCTGCCACTTTGCTTGCTTCAAAATCGCCCTGGATATCGCCTACATATACAGCCTCTTTTATATTGTTGCGCTGCATTAAGATTTTAATATTTTCACCTTTTGGCAGTTTTGTATCGTCAAAACAGATAAAATCCTTTATCTTATCGGCAAATCCGCCATAGCGCATTGCTGTTTCGATATACCCTGTCTGACAGTTGCTGGCTATATATAAATCATATTGCTTAGACAATTCATCAATTGTTTCTCTTACACCATTATAAAATACGCCGGAATTGTTGAGCAGATATTCATCTTCGTATTTATAGCACACAAGACATACTTCATCTCTTTTTTTCTTGTCCAGCATCGGCAGCATGGCAAGACCTATTTCATCCATCGTCTTGCCGAACAGCTGTTTCAATCTGTCGCCGTCAAGATTGGCTTCTATGCCTACAGTATCGCGAATAGCCGCATTCCAGCTGTCCGCCACCACATCGGTAGAATCCCACAATGTTCCGTCAACATCAAAAATAATATTCTTCATCAAAGCAATCTCCCTTTAACTCATAAAATTTTCCCTTTTTATTGTATGAAAAAAACTCACATTAATCAATAAAAATAAGTTTTAATTGTGTCATTGTTCCTCATCTTATATAATATTAATTTAGAGTGTTGATAGAGTATATTTATTGCGTTATAATAAAAAAATGAATTGAATTCATTTTTAAAGAGGTGTGTACGTGTATCCTGTTAATTTAATCTTAGATGATAAACCCTGCGTCGTAATCGGCGGAGGCCATGTAGCTTTGCGTAAAGTTGAAGGACTACTGGAAGCTAAAGCAAAAGTTACTGTCATTTCACCAGTCCTTGTGAACGAATTAACAAATATGGTTCAGAACAACTTAATTATATGGAAACAAAAATACTACGAAACAGGCGATTTAAACGGATTTGAACTTGCCGTCTGCGCAGTCGGTGAAGACAATGCCAGCAGGCAAATTTATGAGGACGCTCATAAAGCCCGTATTTTAATCAACGTTGTGGATAAACTGCCACTGTGTGATTTTGCCCTGCCCGCCAAAATCAGACGCGGCGACCTCTTGGTAACTTTTTCCACCAACGGCAAATCACCTGCACTATCCCGCTATCTTCGCTGCCAAATGGAAAAAGAATTCGACGATACTTACGCCTTATGGCTTGACAGATTATCCATACTTAGAAACGAAGCCATCGCTAAACTGCCAACAAGCAATGACCGGGAAATTTTTTGGCGCAGTGCTTTAAGCGATGACGTCATGCAACTCGTTAAACAAAAAAAATACGATGAAGCGGAGGACACTATAAAAAATGCAATTAATAGTTTTAGGCCTCAACCATAAGACTGTACCGGTAGAAGTGCGGGAACGGTTTGCAATTTCTGCCGACAATATTCAGCAGGGACTGCATCATCTGGATGATTATGAAGGTATTTGCGAAGCCGTAATTTTATCCACCTGCAACCGCAGTGAAATTTATGCTGTAGTTGACAATGCCGCTGAAAATCTATCTTCTGTTAAAGATTTTTTCTTTGCTCTCTCCGGCTGTGACAAGGCTAAGGATGAATATTTTTATTATTACACCGATAAAAAATGTATAGAGCATTTATTTTCCGTCGCCTCCAGTCTTGATTCTCTGATTGTCGGGGAAGGACAGATACTCAGTCAGGTAAAAAAAGCCTATGCCATCGCCCGGCATGCCGGAGCTACCAATACTATTTTAAATACGCTTTTTCATCGTGCTATCACTACCGGCAAACGTGTGCGTACAGAAACGAAAATTGCTTTCAATGCTGTATCCGTAAGTTATGCAGCCGTACAGCTGGCTCTTAAAATATTCGGTACGCTCGAAAACAGCAATGCACTCATTTACGGAGCAGGCCAAATGGCAGAACTTACCGCACGCAATTTAATGGGTAAGGGCATAAAAAAAATCTACGTTGCCAACCGCCATTTTGATAAGGCACAGACACTTGCCGCTCAATTCGGCGGACAGGCTGTCGGATTTCGCGAAGCCATGCGCAAAGCCGATGATGTGGATATTGTTGTAACATCCACCGGAGCTCCGCATTACGTCGTCAAACCGTGGGAAACGCAGCTATTTATGTCGCGCCGCAAAAACAGACCGCTTGTCATAATCGATATTGCCGTACCACGCGATGTTGACCCTGATGTGGCCGAAATAAAGGGGGTTGAACTTTATAATATCGATGATTTGGAAGCTGTCGTCGAAGACAATATCAAAGAACGTGAGTACGAAGCATTTCAAGCACAGAAAATCGTTGATGAAGAAGTTATTTCCATCCTGGAACGTTTTCAGTATCTATCCTGTCAGCCGATAATGGCACGCCTTTCCAATAAAGCGGAACGTATCCGTCGCCGTGAAGTAAAACGCGCCATGACAAAACTTACGGATATCGACGAAAATGAATACCGCATTATCCGCCATATGTCTCAGATGATTGTCCGCAAACTTCTCCGCGAACCGATGACGATTATAAATAATTCCGCCGGTACCGCCGACGAAAAATATTATATTAACGCTATAACGAAATTATTTAAATTAGAAGTACTAAAAGAGAGTGAAAAATAATGCGTAAAAAAATTACTATCGGCACGCGCAGCAGTAAACTGGCATTGTGGCAGGCTGAATATATAGCCGATTGCCTGCATAGACAGTATCCCGATTTAACGGTAGAGCTTATGTACATCACAACAAAAGGTGATAAAATCCTCGATGTTCCGCTTGCCAAAATCGGCGGTAAAGGATTGTTCACTAAAGAATTGGAAACTGCCATGCTGGAAGGTAAAATCGACCTGGCCGTGCATAGTTTAAAGGACATGCCTACAACCTTGCCGGAAGGATTGGCATTAACTGCCATCACTAAACGGTTTGACTGTGGCGATGCACTCGTCAGCCCGATGTATAAAACGCTGGAAAATCTGCCACATGGTGCAAAAGTCGGTACATCCAGCCTGCGCCGCAGAGCACAGCTCCTGCACGCTCGTCCCGATTTGGATATCCGCAGCCTGCGCGGTAATGTCAATACGCGCCTGCGAAAACTCGATGAAGAACATTTCGATGCCATCGTACTTGCCGTTGCCGGTTTGAAGCGACTCGGCTTTGGTGACAAAATAACTCAAGTCATTTCGCCGCAAATATGTCTGCCGGCCGTCGGCCAAGGCGCCCTTGCCATTGAAACGAGAGCTGCCGACAGTGAAATCAGACAGATGCTTGCTTTCTTACATGATGACAAAACATCCGACGCTGCTGTTGCGGAACGTGCATTTCTTGCCAGTGTAGAGGGCGGCTGCCAGGTTCCGGTCGGTGTCTATGCCCAGGTTGACAAAAATAACAATTTAACGGTTGAAGCCGTTATCGGTTCAATCGACGGAAAAACTCTAATCCGCGACAGTTTGAGCGGCAAACGCAAAGACGCCGATAAACTCGGCCGAAATTTAGCCGAAACAATTCTGCAAAACGGCGGTCTTGCAATTATGCAAAGTCTTGGTCTTTGCTGCGAAAAATAACTCTTTTGGAGGTTTTTATTAATGAATGGAATGGTTTATCTGGTCGGAGCAGGTCCCGGAGACTATCGCCTGATTACCTTAAAAGGCAAACAGTGTCTGGAAAAAGCCGATGTTGTAATCTGTGATTATCTCGCTGATAAAAGGCTGCTTGCCTTCGCACCGGAAAACGTTGAATATATCTATGTCGGCAAAAAAGCCGGCAACCATGCTATGCGCCAGGACGATATCAGCCAACTCATAGCCGATAAGGCGAAAGAGGGAAAATGCGTAGTACGCCTCAAGGGCGGCGACCCATTCGTATTCGGTCGCGGCGGCGAAGAAGCGGAGGTATTAAAACAAAACGGTGTAAATTTTGAAATCGTACCCGGCATCAGTTCCGCCATTGCTGCACCTGCTTATGCCGGTATTCCGGTTACCAACCGCAAGGTTGCCGTATCCTTCGCCGTAATTACAGGTCATGAAGACCCTACAAAAGGTAAATCCGACATCAACTGGGAAAAATTATCGACAGCTGTTGACACACTCGTTTTCCTAATGGGTGTGGGCAATCTGCCACACATCACCGGACAGCTCATAAAATACGGCAGAAGTGCCGATACGCCTGCAGCGCTCGTTCGCTGGGGTACAAAAGCCGAACAGGAAGTCCTTGTTACTACAGTAGGTAACGCCGTAAAAGACGTAATTGAGCACAATTTAAAACCGCCTGCCGTTTTCATCGTCGGCAATGTCGTAAATCTGCGCCCTACTATTCAATGGTTCGACAACAAACCACTATTCGGTAAAAACATTTTAATTACACGTGCCAGAGAGCAGGCTTCCAAACTTACGGCAAAACTGGAAGAATTCGGTGCTAACTGTATCGAAGCTCCGGCAATCAAAATTGCTCCGCCGGACGACAACTTCGCCAGTCTTGACAATGCAATCGCCAAAATCGGCACATATAACTGGATTATCTTCACCAGTACAAACGGTGTAGAAAGATTTTTTACCCGTTTAAATGAAAAAAATATGGACGCACGCTGCCTTTACCATGCGAAAATTGCTGCTATCGGTACTTCTACGGCGGACAAATTGAAAAACTACGGTATTATTGCCGATAAAGTTCCGACTATGTTTAAAGCCGAAGGTATCCTAGACGTTTTAAAAGAAAGCATCACTCCGGGAATAAAAGTATTGATACCGCGGGCACAAAAAGCCCGGGAAGCTCTTCCTACCGGTCTTCGTCAGATGGGAGCCGTTGTTGATGTTGCCGAAACATACTGCACCAAAATGGCAGACACAAACAAAACGGAAATAAAAAATTTACTGCAAAACGGACAGATTGATATGGTAACATTTACCAGTTCATCTACCGTAGATAATCTTTTAAAACTGATTGACAATGAAACAGTCTTATTAAATAACGTAAAAAAAGCCGCTATCGGCCCTGTTACTGCTCAAACCTGTAAAAATAACGGACTGAACGTCGATATCGAAGCTGATGTCTACACTATTGACGGCTTAGTAGATAAAATCAAAAATTTTAGAGGGTGAATTTAATGAAACTCAATACATTAAGACCGCGCCGTTTACGTCAAAGCGCCGCTATCCGCGATATGGTTCGTGAAAACTCCTTATCCGTAAAAGATTTAATTTATCCGATTTTCGTTGTTGCCGGCGAAAACATTAAAGAAGAAATTCCAAGTATGCCGAATGTTTATCACCTTTCCGTCGACAATGCCGTAAAAGTCGCAAAAGAAGTTTATGAACTCGGTATTCCTGCAATTGAAGTATTCGGTCTTCCAGAGTACAAAGATGAAATCGGTTCAAGTGCATGGGATTTAAACAGTCCCGTTCAGCGTGCCATGCGTGCTATCAAAGAAGCTGTTCCTCATATTGTAATCGTCGGCGATGTTTGTCTTTGCCAGTATACAACGCACGGACATTGCGGCCAGCTCTGCAATCATGAAGTAGATAATGATGCTACACTCACTCTACTGGCTAAAGTAGCCGTAAGTCAGGCACAAAGCGGCGCCGATATTATTGCACCTTCCGATATGATGGACGGACGCATCGCCGTAATCCGTGAAGCACTTGATGAAGCAGGATTTAAAAATGTCGCAATCATGTCCTATGCTGTAAAATATGCTTCAGGCTATTACGGACCATTCCGTGACGCTGCCGATTCTGCTCCGCAGTTTGGTGACAGACGCGGCTATCAAATGGACCCGGCCAACAGCCGCGAAGCCATGAAGGAAGTGGAACTCGACCTTGCCGAAGGTGCCGACTATATTATGATAAAACCGGCAATGTGCTATCTTGACATCGTACGGCAGGTTCGCGACAAAATCAACCGCCCTGTTGCCGTTTACAATGTCAGCGGTGAATATGCTATGGTCAAAGCAGCAGCCCAGAACGGCTGGATTGATGAAAAACGTATTGTTTTAGAAACACTTATGAGTATGAAACGCGCTGGAGCAGACGTCATCATTACTTAT
Organism: uncultured Megamonas sp.; assembly: GCA_900554895.1. Lineage (GTDB taxonomy): Bacteria > Bacillota > Negativicutes > Selenomonadales > Selenomonadaceae > Megamonas > Megamonas gallistercoris. The sequence goes on from USIX01000076.1 coordinate 7,572, forward strand.
CACGCTATCGACGTGGCTAAATGGCTCAAAGAAGAAAACTGACTTAAATAAAAAAGCTATAACAAAACAGGTCCCTATCAACCCGATTTTGTTATAGCTTTTATTTTATGCTATAATAATTTTTCGGAAGACGTTATAAAATGTCTATGTATGAATTATTATCTCTGATAATTAACATCATCATTATAATATTTACCATTCTTTTTTATTTTAACTAAATAAAAAAGAAGCTGTAACATAAAACACGTTCAGCTTCTTCTTTCTTCGTATTATACTACAACTGCCGAAAATATTAAAATTTAAATAAATGGAGATGAATTTATGCTTAATCTGGAAAAATCCTCCGCAGCTTTTGCGGAAGCAAAAACACTTATGCCCGGCGGCGTAAACAGTCCCGTACGCTCTTTTGCGCGCGTTGCCTGCGACCCGCCGTTTATCGACCATGCCGAAGGCAGCAAAATCTACGATATTGACGGCAATGAATATATTGACTATGTCGGCTCATGGGGACCAATGATTGTAGGTCACGCTCATCCGGATGTTGTAAAAGCTATTCAAGAAGCAACAAAACGAGGTACCAGTTACGGTGCACCTACACTTTTAGAAAGTCAGCTCGCAAAAAAGGTAATGGAGCTTATGCCTTCCATCGAAAAAATCCGCATGGTAAATTCCGGCACTGAAGCTACCATGAGTGCGCTGCGTGTAGCCCGCGGCTATACGGGACGCGATAAAATTGTCAAATTCATCGGTTGTTATCACGGTCACGCCGACAGTCTGCTTGTAAAAGCAGGTTCCGGTGCTGCAACGTTCGGTCAGCCGGACAGCCCGGGGGTAACAGCAGGTACTGCTAAAGATACACTCACTATTCCGTACAATGATATTGAAGCATTCAAAAATCTGATGAACGAGCAGGGCGACGAAATCGCTGCCGTAATTGTTGAACCGGTAGCCGGAAATATGGGCCTTGTCCTGCCGAAACAGAGTTTTCTGTCCACACTGCGTGAAGAAACGCAAAAACACGGTACCGTACTCATTTTCGACGAAGTTATGTGCGGTTTTCGCGTAGCCTTGAACGGAGCCCAGGCAGCTTACGGCATCGCGCCTGACATGACCTGCCTCGGCAAAATCATCGGAGGCGGTCTGCCTGTTGCAGCTTACGGCGGCAGACGTGAAATCATGGATTTTGTCTCCCCAATCGGTCCTGTATATCAGGCAGGAACTCTAAGCGGCAATCCGCTCGCTATGACAGCCGGCCTTGCCACCTTAAATATCATTTCTGCTGACCCGCAGTGGGGTAAAGCCGATTATACGCGTGAACTTACCATCAAAACAAAACACTTACTGCAAGGTATAACAAAAGCTGCCAAAGACGCCGGTGTTAAAGTGCAAATTCATCAAGCCGGTTCTATGTTCGGTATCTTCTTTAACGAAAACGATGTTTATGATTATGAAACTTCTGCCAGCTCCAATCAGGAAGCGTTCGGAGTTTGGTTTATGGAAATGCTAAATCAGGGCATTTATCTGGCACCGTCCCAATTCGAAACACTCTTCATGTCCGGTGCTCACAGCGACGATGATATCGTAAAAACCATTGACGCTGCTGAAATCGCTATGCGTAAAGTTGCCCAATTTCTGCAAAAATAATAGACAAGTTATTAGTAAATAACTATTTACTAATTTATAAAATACTGCTAAAATCAAATACAGAAAAATCTCCATGAAATCTATGTGAATTTTTCATGGAGATTTTTCTTTTAAAGCGATTAAAATTGAGGTTCAAAATGAATATCTTAATTGTAAAACTCAGTGCCATCGGAGATGTCATTCATGCACTGCCCGTTTCTTATGCACTTCGCCAGAAATTTCCTGATGCCCATATAACATGGGTAGTTGAACCGACTGCCTATGAAATAGTAAAACATAATCCCTGCATCGATGAAATTATCCTGTTTGAAAAAAAATCTTTTAAAACCTTAAAGGGATTTCGAAAAAATTTCAAACCTCTTTACAAACTGCTTCATCAAAGAAAATACGATATTTCCATTGATCTGCAAGGACTTTTCAAAAGCCTCGCCGTTGTACTGACAGCCAATGCCAGACGCAAAATCGGCTACGTTGATATGCGCGAAGGCAGTAATTTAGTCAGCAAAGCTGTCAGAGGCAGCCATTATAATGGCCATATTGTTGACAGATATCTGGATACAGTCAAAATTCTCGGCTGCGATACGGATAATATAAATTTCCCGCTGGAAAACACAGCAGATGAAATCAGCTATGTAAATAATTTACTAAAAAATAACGGTATCAACGAAACAGATAAATTTATAACTTTTGCTGTGGGTACAAACTGGAGCAATAAATGCTGGTCGACAAAAAATTTTGCTCAATTAAGTGATTTACTGGCAAAATATAATCTGAAAACTATTTTAATTGGCTTTGGTAAAAATGATGAACAGAAAGCCGCAAAAATAATTCAGCAATCCAATTTAAACAATATCGTAAATCTTACCAGCAAAACAACTCTCATGCAGACAGCCGCCTTAATAAAAAAATCCTGCGCCGTTGTCGGCGGCGATACCGGCAATCTTCATTTAGCCGCCGCTCTTAAAGTTCCCGCTATTATGCTTATGGGACCAACCGACCCCAACCGCAACGGACCGTACAGACAAATACACAATGTCATTCTGGCAGGTCATGACTGCGACGGTTGCTGGAAACGCACCTGCCGCAAAAATATAGATTGTCTGTCCACTATAAAACCTGAACAGGTTTTAGAAAAAATCCTGAAAATCGAGATGTTTAATAATGAAAAATGATGAT
>USIX01000077.1 GCA_900554895.1 uncultured Megamonas sp.
GCCGGTAAAGACGCTTATTGTCGTAGGTACTTTAAATGGCTTAATTTTACCGATTACTTTGTTGGTGATGATTATTGCAGCGCATAAAAAATCCGTTGTTGGTGATTATAAACACCCTGTATGGATGAGTGTTTTCGGTGTAATTGTTGTTTTAATGACGGCGTATATGGGCGTATTGACCGTTATCAATCAATTGCCTAAATTATTTATGTGATACGGAGGCGATTTGATTTGATTAATGATTTTGAAATAAAACCATTGGGTGAAACGGCGCTTATCGTGAAATTCGGTAATGAAATCAGCCCGCAAATACATTATAAAATTAAATCTTTATCGGAATATCTGGAAAAATATCCGTTTGTAGGTATGGTGGAATATGTCATATCATATACAAGTCTTGCCATATATTACAATCCGTTTACGGTAAAAAAATCTTTTTCTCAGTATAAAGAACAGTCTGCAGTACAAATTGTGGCAACATATATTAAGGATTGTGTACAGAAAATGCAGCAGGTAGATGAAAGCAGGGCGAATGTCGTGGAAATTCCCGTCTGTTACGGAGGAAAGTACGGGCCGGATATAGAGTTTGTAGCAAAACATAATAATTTATCGGTGCAAGAAGTGATAGATATTCATACGGCACCGCAGTATCTGGTGTATATGATAGGTTTTTGCCCGGGATTTCCGTATCTTGGCGGTATGGATAAACGTATTGCTACGCCGCGGCGTGAAGTTCCGCGGATAGAGATACCGGCGCGCAGCATCGGAATTGCCGGCGAGCAGACGGGCGGTTACCCGATAAGTACACCTGGTGGCTGGCAGATAATCGGACGTACGCCGATAGAAATGTTCAATCCCGATGATGAGGAAAATCCTACATTGCTTCATTCTGGTGATTTAGTAAAATTCTATGCAGTATCGGAAAAAGAATATTTGGCATTAAAGGGGGAACGGGCGCATGAGTCTTAAAATTATTCGTCCGGGGCTGTTGACTACTCTTCAGGATACCGGCAGATACGGCTATCAAAAAGTAGGCATAATAACTTCCGGTGCTATGGATGTTTATTCTCTGCGTTTGGCAAATATTTTAGTGGGAAATGATGAAAACGAAGCAGCGCTGGAAATAACTTTGACAGGGCCTACTATAGAATTTACTTCGGATACATTAATTGCCATTACAGGCGGAGATTTTTCCCCGATAATTGACGGACAAAAAGTACAGACACTCAGACCGGTAGCTGTAAAAGCGGGAGCAATTTTGAAATTCAGTTCCTGCCGGACAGGATGCCGTGCTTATCTTGCCGTAGCAGGCGGTTATGATGTTCCGAAAGTCATGGGAAGTAAAAGTACGTACCTGAGAGCCGGTCTGGGCGGTTTTTACGGCAGAGCTTTAAGAAAAGGCGATTTACTTAATACGAATGAACCTAGTGAATACGGACAGCAGATGATGATTAATTTATTATCGCGCGGTGCTCATTCATATGCACATGCTAAATGGTGTATAAGCAAGGTGCATACTTCCAAGCAAAATCTGCGTAAGCCGATTAGAGTTATGGCAGGATTGCAGTATGATAATTTTTCGGAGCAGGCTAAATATGATTTTTTTGCTACGGATTATTTGATTACTACACAGTCTGACCGTATGGGCTATCGTCTTGACGGAGCAAAGCTGAAGGCGAACGGACATTTGGAAATGATTTCCGAAGTGGCATGCTCCGGTACTATTCAGGTGCCTCCAAATGGACTGCCGATTATACTGATGGCAGACCATCAGACAACAGCAGGCTATCCCGTAATCGGACAGATTGCGCTTGTAGATGTTGCACGTATTGCCCAGATGAAGCCGGGTGATAAGATTAACTTTAAATTAATCAGCAATGAAGAAGGAGAGCGTTTATTCATTGCCATGGAAAAATGTATCGAAAATATAAAAATTGCTGTAGCAGGCAAACTCTAATAGGAGGTTATTGTTTTGTTATCTTTAGAGGAAATAAAAGATTTAGTAAAAGTATTGGAAGATTCTTCCTTGAATAAATTGGAACTTAAATTTGAAGACGGTAAGGTTTTATTGGAGAAAGCTGTTACAGTAGTAAATGAACCGGCAGTCAGTACGGTTACCGCTCCTGTTGCAGTACCTGCCAAGACAGGAGAGCAGATTGTGGAAATTACAGCACCGATGGTAGGCACTTTTTATGGTGCGCCGGACCCGAAAGCAGAGCCTTTTGTCAAAGTCGGTTCCAAAGTAACGCCAAATACGGTTGTATGTATTTTGGAAGCAATGAAACTGTTTTCAGAAATTGAAGCGGAAGTGGAAGGCGAGATTACAGAAGTTCTCGTCAATGATGGTGAATTTGTGGAATTCGGACAGCCTTTATTTAAGGTAAAAACGGTATAATGGCAAAGAAAGGTTTTATTTATGTTTAAGAAAGTTTTAATTGCCAATCGCGGTGAAATTGCAGTACGTATTATTCGTGCCTGCCATGAGTTGGGAATTAGTGCTGTGGCTGTTTATTCCGAAGCCGATAAGGACTCATTGCATGTCCGTCTTGCTGACGAGGCGTACTGTATCGGACCGTCGCAGGCAAAAAAAAGTTATCTTGATATATCAAGGATTATAGAAACGGCGAAAGCGGCAAAAGCGGATGCTATTCATCCGGGTTACGGATTTTTGGCAGAAAATGCCGATTTTGCCGATGCGTGCGTAAATTACAATATAACGTATATAGGTGCAAGCGGCGAAGCTATACGCAAAATGGGCGATAAGGCTGTAGCCAGAAAGACCATGCAGAAAGTGGGGGTGCCTGTCGTACCCGGAACGGAGGATTTAATCCATGATGAGGAAGAGGCACGCAAGACAGCGGAGCAAATCGGTTATCCCGTATTGATAAAAGCAACTGCCGGCGGCGGCGGTAAAGGTATGCGCGTTGTGGAAGACAGTACAGAGCTGATAAAGGCACTGCGTCAGGCTGCACAGGAAGCAGAACGTTCGTTCGGCAATGCCGGCGTTTATTTGGAAAAATATCTGACGCATTCCCGTCATGTGGAAATTCAGATAATGGCAGATAATTATGGCAATGTCGTTTATCTTGGAGAGCGAGACTGTTCGACGCAGCGTCGCCATCAGAAAGTGATAGAGGAAGCACCTTCGCCGATTGTAACGCCGCAGATTAGGGAAAAAATGGGCAGAGCGGCCGTGGCTGCGGCAAGAGCCGTAAATTACAGCGGCGCAGGTACGGTTGAGTTTATCGTTGACGAACGGAAGAATTTTTATTTCATGGAAATGAATACACGTATTCAGGTTGAACATCCTGTCACGGAAATGGTAACGGGTACGGATTTGATAAAAACGCAAATCATGGTAGCCGCAGGAGAAAAACTGCCATGGGTGCAGGAAGATATTCATATGAACGGCTGGGCAATTGAATGCCGTGTGAATGCGGAAGACCCCCTGCATAATTTCATGCCGTGCCCGGGACGGATTACACGCTATAATCCGCCGTTTGGCAAAGGCATTCGTGTAGACAGTGCCATGTATAAGGGTTATCTTATAACGCCGTTTTATGATTCCATGATTGCCAAACTGATTGTCTGGGCACCGACAAGACAGGAAGCTATTGATAAGATGGAAAGAGCATTATCATCCTTCCGCATTGAAGGCGTGAATACGACAATAAACCTGCAGCGAAAGATTTTATTGACGGAGGCTTTCAAAGAAGCCAAAATCGATACAAATTATCTGGAGGAACATTTAGAGGAAATTTTAAATAAATACTGATTTGAGGAGGGGCAATTTATGAACTTAGCAACAGCATCACCGGAAGAAGTAAGGCAGTTAATCCGTAAGGGTGAGCTTGATGCACAGACAAGCGGTATGTGTAACGGTTATGCACAGGCCAATATGGCTGTACTGCCTAAAGATTTGGCATTTGATTTTCTTCTGTTTACACAGCGCAATAAAAAACCGTGTCCGGTGCTTGATGTGACGGAAGCCGGTTCCCCCGTACCGAAACTGGTGGCGCCATCAGCTGATTTGCGTCACGATATACCGCGTTATCGCATATATCGCCACGGCGAACTTACGGATGAAGTAACCGATATTGAAAAATACTGGCGTGATGATTTGGTGGCGTTTCTTTTAGGTTGCAGTTTTTCATTTGAAGGACCGATGCTGGAAGCGGGACTGGAAGTACGTCACATTACGGATAAGCACAATGTACCTATGTATAAAACAAACATCGAATGTGTTCCTGCAGGCGTATTTCATGGACCGATGGTTGTATCCATGCGTCCGATGAAACCGGCGGAGGCAATACGCGCTGTGCAGATTACGACACGTATGCCGTTTGTGCATGGTGCTCCTGTGCATATCGGCGACCCTGAGGCAATAGGCATAAAAGACATCGACAAGCCGGATTTCGGCGAACGTTCGGAGATAAAACCGGGTGAAGTTCCTGTATTTTGGGCTTGTGGCGTAACTCCGCAGGCGGTGGCAATGGCAGTGAAACCGGAGTTTATGATAACGCATGCACCGGGATACATGTTTATAACGGATGTACTTAATGCACAGTTATCCATAATGTAATAATAATTTCGGAAGATGTTTATTTTTCTTTGCTGAAAGGTAAAACTGCCCGATACAATATGAAATAAAGAGTGATTATCTTTCGTGTGATAAATCGATACTTTTTAATCAAATAAAAAAATTGATAAATAAAAATAAAAAAGCGTATAAGATGATTAGGCAGGAGCAGAGCAATAAACATGAAGTGCGAGGAAGGAAGAATGTAAATGAATTCAGGAAGAATTGTTGTGATTACTGGCTCGCCAGGGACGGGAAAGACAACAACTGCGTCGATTGTCGCAAAAAAATCAGACATGGATAAATCAGTGCATATGCATACGGATGATTTTTTTCATTATTTGAGCAAAGGCGCAATACCACCATATTTACCAGAGTCTAATGAACAAAATTTAGTTGTCATTGAAGCATTTTTAGAAGCTGCGAAGCGATATGCTCGTGGAGGATATGACGTAATTGTAGATGGAATTGTCGGACCATGGTTTTTGGAACCGTGGAGAGCTATTGTTCGAGAAGATTATAAGGTACATTATATTGTTTTAAGAGCTAGCAGGGAAGAAACTATGAAAAGAGCTGTAGAACGTTCAAAATTAGACAGAAGAACAAATGTTGAATTAGTAGAAACAATGTGGGAACAATTTTGTAATCTGGGAATATATGAAACAAATGTTATAGAAACGACAACTTATTCTATTCAAGAAACCGTTTTTGCAGTAAAAGAAAAAATTGCAAGTGGAACGGCATTGCTATCTTAAATAATTTCTGAAAATGGAAAATTTATTTATCAGAGAAACAACAAAGACGGCGGTATGTTACCCTCTCCGGGAGCATACCGCCGCTTGTTGTCAGCAGTTCATTTCATGATTTGCGTATAGTTCCTTTTGACGTATTCTTCATAGCTAAAGCTAGGAGATTATGGGATATTAATAAATGTTAAGTGTTTTTGCAAAACATAGAAATTTAATGATTTTTTGAATAAGCGATAATATCGTTTATGAATTGCAATGCAGTGATTATAAATGAGACTTACTGCATTAATTTGCCTATGAAGTTTTCTGTTTTTCTTGTCGTAAAATTCTTGATGTACGACCTAACAGTTCTGTGAATACTAAATTGTGGATTTATTTCTAAAGTAGGAAAATAATAAAAGCCCCAAAAAGGGGCCAGCAAATAATATATGGTTGATAGATTAATTCAATACACTTGCACTATTTAAGATGCGGACATAAAAATATTTTTTGTAGAGGTAAGCAAATTACAGGTTTAACGGGTGATTTTGATTAGTTGAATTTAAAACTGTTTAATTGGGAAATTTTAATATTGGCAGGGATATTTGAACTAAACGGTATTTGTTGCAGTTTTTCCTGTGCATAGTAGCAGGCTGTGGCGGCTTTTTCGCCGCTTTGGCAGTAGATTTCCATAATGCTTGTGTCAAGGTAGATATCCAGATGCAGACTGTCTTTTACAGAAACGGTGAAATAGCGCCGCCCTTTTCCTCCCAGTGTTAAATTATCGCGGTCAATACAGAATTCCTGTGTATTTTTATTGAAAGAAATAATCAGTTTGTCAGTGCCGAGGGCGAATTTGCCTTGCCAGTAATTTTCATTAGTTAAATCGATATCAAATGTAATTTTGCAGGGAGTGGATAAAGTTAAATCGGTACAATCGGTGAATTTCTGTTCCGGTAGGCACAGTGCATTCAATTCGTTTACCGGCAACTGATAAATCATATTATTTTTTATCTGAAGCTGGCGCGGCATGGTTAAAGAATGCAGCCATCCTTCTTTTGTAGTCGGATATTCATTTTCTTTTTCCGGCATGCCAATCCAGCCGATGAGAATATTACGGTTTTTATGTGCGAGTATCTGCGGAGCGTAAAAATCAAAACCGCCGTCAAGTTCATGAAATTTTCCGTGTGTAAAATCCAGTGTATCGGGATTGAATTTGCCGATTAAATAACCTGCCTGATACAGATTGTTGTATTTATGACCTTCTGGAGCAAGTCCCTGCGGACAGAAAATAAGTACATCATGACCGTCAACGGAAATAAAATTAGGACATTCCCACATATAGCCGAAATCCGTGTAATCCGTTTTAAGTTCGCCGCGTAGCTGCCAGTTATTGTCGATTTCTTCATAAATGAGAGCACAGCCAGTCAGATTTTCGCGCTGGGTGCCGATTATGAAAAAAGAACGGCCGCTGTGCGTAAACATATATGGGTCGCGAAAATGCGTCGTATAGCCGGCAGGAACATCATCAACAGCGATTTTTTTCTTGGTAAACGTGCCGTCGTCATTTTTTTCGGCGAATATTTGGCGCGGGTAGCGGATATTTTGAGCATCTTTCAGATTAGCCGTATACAGTATTTCCAGTCTACCGTTTTTGCTGCGGGCTGAACCGGAGTAACAACCGTTTTTGTCAAAATAGTCAACGGGAGCCAGTGCCAGCTGCGGAACGGAATAATTGACAAAATCATCAGTTTGGGTGTATCCCCAGTGTTTATTTAAATGTTTGCAATCTGCAGGGTTCCATTGATAAAAAATCTGATATTTACCATTGTGCCAGCATAGTCCGTTCGGGTCGTTGATTAGGCCAAACGGCATTTCCAGGTGAATTTTGTTGTGCCAGATACTGGGTTTATTCATATACATGGGCCAATTGCTTTTCAGCGTTTGATTATCCATAAAAATACATCCTTTCTATTAGATTTTTTGCGTACTTTCCTGTGTGATGAAAATTAGATTATTATCAAACTCCGATTGAACTTTTGTACCTTTTAACATCATTAACAGTTTGTCGGCCGTTTTAGCTCCAAGATGTTTATAATCGAATGATATCGTAGTTAAAGACGGATAGGAAATATTGCTGTAGGGGTATCCGCCGAAACCTGCTAGAGAAATCTGTTGGGGAACTTTAATATTTTTTTCGTGCATATAACGTAGCAGACCAAGTGCAATATTATCGGTAGCACAGACAACTGCCGTAGGGTTGAAGGCGAGAACCTCACTGCCTTTGGTATAAGCCAGGTCAAAACTGAAATCTGTTTCCACAAAGTGAACCGTTCCTTTGGGATTGGCAGACATAAAGCCGTCGATAAATCCTTGGCGACGTTTAATTCCGACAGCTATGTCCCCGTCAGAAACGCCGAGGTAGACGACATTGTCATGGTTCAAGTGAGCGATGTAATTTCCCATGATATGGCCGGCTTTCATATCATTCACTTTCAGATATGTTACTTTGTCGTGGCTTTGGCCTGTGAATATAATGGGAATGGAAGCGTTTTTTACGATGGATAAATGTTCGTCCGTTATCGCTATGGACTGAACGATGATGCCGTCGACGCCCTGCTGGATTAGCTGGCGGATATTGGCGATTTCTTTGGCTATTTGCAGGTCACTGACTAAAATAAGAACCTGATAGTCCTCCTGCTGGAGAATAAGATTGAAACCGGCAAGCAGTTTACTGGCGGAAAAAGAGTCGAGACGGGGCATGACTATGCCGATGAGTCTGCTGTTTTTCGTTTTTAGACGTTGAGCAAAAAAATTTGATTTATAACCTGTTTTTTCGATAACTTTATCAATAAGGGCAGCTTTTTCCTTACTGACGTAACCATTATTCAGATAACGGGATACAGTGCTTTTGGCTACTCCCGCCATATCAGCGATATCTTGTATGGTAACTTTTTGCTTCATGATAAAGTCATTCCTTTGCTTTAATTATTCTTCTGGTTTAAAGCATACCACAGTTAAAATGAAAGCAACAGATAGTCCGATGAAATTTACGAGAAGATATGCAGGCAGTCTGTCCATATAGAGCAGCATACCCGGAATAACGGTAATTCCCATGCCAGTTCCGGCAAGTTGAAGCAGGCTGGCCGTTGCACCGGCGCAGGCCCCGCCGATAAGACCGCAGATAAAAGGTTTCATAAATCGCAGATTGATACCGAAAATAACCGGTTCAGTAATGCCCAGAAAAGCGGGAATAATGGAGGATACGTACATAGCACGTTTTTTCTTGTTTTTTGTACGGAAGGCAACAGCCAAAGCAGCACCGCCTTGCGCTACAATGGCACCGGTGATGATGGCATTGAACATATCACGGCCGGTAGAGGATAAAAGTTCAATTTCCAAAGCATTGAATATATGATGAATGCCGCTGACAACAATTACCTGATGAAGTCCACCGACAACGAAGCCGCCGATGCCGAAAGGCATTTCAAGGAAAGTTTTTACAGCACCGAAAATAAACAGTTCGATTGTGTGCATGATTGGTCCGATGATAAGAAGCCCTAAAATCATACAGATGAATAGTGTTAAGAACGGAGTAACAATGAGGTCGATAACATCAGGTATGACTTTTTTGAAATAAGCCTGCAGTTTAGAAGCTACAATACCGAGAATTAAAGCCGGCAGGACAGAACCCTGGTATCCGACAACTGGTATGTTGAGGCCGAAAATGTCAAAATACAGAGGCTGTGCCGTTCCGGCAGCGATAGCGTAGGCATTCGGCAGCTGCGGAGCGACGAGCATCAATCCCAGAACAATGCCTATTACAGGTGTACCGCCGAATTTTTTCATAGCTGACCAAGTAACGAGTGCAGGCAGGAAGGCAAAGGCGGTATCAGTTAAAATCTGCGACATCAGTAGAAAATTTTCGTTAAATTCAATTCCTAGACTGGCCAGTGTGCCGCGAAGACCCATAAAAAGACCGGTAGCGACGAGTACGGGAATAATAGGTACGAAAATGTCGCCCAGTGTGCGGGAAATTTTTTGAGACAGAGACATCTGAGCATAGGCTTCAGCTTTGCTGTTCGTATTCAGATTGCCCGTCTGTCGTATTACCACATCATAGACTTTATTGACAAAACCGGTACCGAGAATTATCTGATACTGAGCAGCGGCGAAGAACTGCCCTTTTACACCGTCGATATTTTCAATGGCTTTTTCGTTTATTTTCGTTTTATCATTTAAGATTAAGCGCAGGCGGGTTGCACAATGTTCCACGGAGCGAATATTATCTTTACCGCCGATGTTGTCCAGAATTTCGGCTGCAACACGTTCTTCTTTGGGCAAATCCGCATATTGGCTGTCACATTTTGCCACTGCTGAAGCGTCGGTGGCAGGAGCTTCTACTGCTTTTTTTGCATTTTCGCTTTCTGTCTTTTGGCCAGCTTGAGCAATCAGCGTCTGGGTATCGTTTTTTATTGTAATTTCATTGTAGTCATAAGCATTAGTAACAAGAAACGGAGTCGTAGTATCATAACCGGCTTTTTTTATCGCTTCAATATCGAATGATAAAAGCAGGTCGCCTTTTTTTACGGTATCACCTTGATTGACAAAATTTTTATACGGTGTTCCGTTCAAATTGACGGTATCGATGCCTACATGTATTAAAACAGCTTCACCGTTTTTACCAGTAAGACCGATAGCATGTTTTGTTTCAAACAGAACTTCCACTTTAGCGTCAAATGGTGCATAGACTTTTCCCTCGCACGGTTCGATGCCGACACCGGCGCCCATAGCACCGCTGGCAAATGCAGGGTCGTTAACATTTTTCAGAGGAATTAATCTGCCGGGTATAGGACTTGTAAGAATTAAATTTTGCATAATAATGGCTTCCTTTCATTTCTATGTATATGGAACCGTTTCCACTATATTTATATGGTACCAATTCCATATGTGAAAGTCAAGATTAAAATTTCTATTTACCGTTCATTTTTCTTTGACACAAAGAAAAACAAACTTAAAGAAACAATTTTTAAGAGTGCCGGTTCGGCACAATATAATATGAAAAGAATTAATTTCTTA
>USIX01000078.1 GCA_900554895.1 uncultured Megamonas sp.
TAATAAAACGTGAGCATGGTTTTGCTCTTTTGTGCAGTACGGATGATATCAACGGCAGGATTGCCTATCATTATGAAGAAAAACGGAAAATTGCCCTAAAGGCTGCGGAACTGGTAAAAAACGGCGATACTATAATGATAGAAAGCGGCAGTTGCTGTGCACTTTTAGCTGATACCCTGACAGTTGAAAAAAAGGACCTGACAATTATTACAAATAGTGCTTTTATTGCCGACTATATTCGCGGTAAAGCCAATTTCCAGATTGTCCTTCTAGGAGGAATTTATCAGCCGGATGCTCAGGTCATGGTAGGTCCGATGGTACAATTGTGCGTTGAAAATTTTTTCGTAGATTTATTTTTTATCGGGACGGACGGTTATAATTCCCGTATAGGTTTCACAAACCGCGACCAGATGCGTGCTCAGGCCGTGCGTGATATGGCACGTCAGGCAAATAGTGTTATTGTCTTGACAGAAAGTGATAAATTTACCAAGCACAGCGTTGTACCTTTGAACTTAAAAACTCCCGTAAAAGCTGTTATTACGGATGGAAATATTCCTGATACCGCTAGGGAGGAGCTGGAAAGACAGAGTATTGCAGTTATTATTCCTTAAAATTGTTTAATAAAAAAGTATGTTGTAAATACAACATACTTTTTTTGTGCGTTTCTTTATAATAAGAACATGTTATTAAATTGCTGTGCTTATTGATTTAGAGGTTTAAAAACTTTTATTTGTCGGTCTGCACAATTATATGTGTCAGCTACGTTTCTTTTAACTTCAAAGAAAAATGAATGTGTAAACTAAAGGAGAGATATCTATGGAAAATAAAATGTTCTGTTTTCAATGTCAGGAAACAGCCGGATGCAGCGGCTGCACCCGTGTCGGTGTATGCGGCAAATCCGCTTCTACTGCTGTTTTGCAGGATTTACTGATTTATACAACGAAAGGTCTTTGTGAAATCACGACGGCACTTCGTCAGGAAAATAAACCGATTTCACGTACTTTAAATCAATTTATTTGCGAAAATCTTTTTATTACTATTACAAATGCCAATTTCAATGATGAAGTCATATCCCGACATATTACAAAGACACTTGCATATAAACAGGAATTATTAAAAGAATTAACCGATACAATAAAATTGTCTCCGGCTGCTATTTGGTCGACTGACGATGCCTCGAGTTATCTTGAAAAAGGCTCAAAGGTCGGTGTTCTAGCTACTGAAAATGAAGATATCCGCAGTCTGCGCGAATTAATCATCTACGGTTTGAAAGGGATGGCGGCGTATAATAAGCATGCCAATGCTTTGAATGTTTTCGATGAGGATATTGACGCATTTTTGCAATCAGCACTTGCTAAAACTGCCGATGATAGTCTCGGCGGTGAAGAATTGACGCTGCTCGCTCTTAAGACAGGCGAATACGGTGTAAAGGTTATGGCACTTTTGGATAAAGCCAATACGTCACGTTACGGACAGCCGGAAATCACGACCGTTGATATAGGGGTTCGCAAAAATCCGGGAATTCTTATTTCCGGTCACGACCTTAAAGATTTGGAAATGCTGCTCCAGCAGACACAGGGAACAGGTATTGATGTTTATACGCATGGTGAAATGCTGCCAGCGCATTATTATCCGTTTTTCAAAAAATACGCCAACTTTGCCGGTAACTACGGCAACGCATGGTGGAAGCAGAAAGAAGAATTTGCTTTGTTCAACGGGCCGATTCTTTTGACGACTAACTGTCTTGTACCGCCGAAAGATGATTATAAGGACAGAGTTTATACAACAGGCGTGGTCGGTTTTGCCGGTTGCAGGCATATTTCGGGTGAAATCGGTGAAACGAAGGACTTTTCCGCTATTATTGAACATGCTAAGCACTGCGCTCCGCCAACACCGATTGAGACGGGTTCTCTTGTCGGCGGTTTTGCCCATAATCAGGTTTTAGCTCTTGCCGATAAAATCGTTGCTGCCGTAAAATCGGGCGCAATAAAGAAATTCGTAGTCATGGCCGGTTGTGACGGTCGTCAGGCAAAGAGAGATTATTATACCGATTTTGCCAAAGCACTGCCGCAAGATGCCGTTATACTGACAGCAGGCTGTGCAAAATACAAATATAATAAATTAAATCTGGGAGATATAAACGGTATTCCTCGTGTGCTTGACGCCGGTCAGTGCAACGACAGCTATTCGCTTGCCGTTATTGCTTTGAAACTGAAAGAAGTTTTCGGTTTGGAAGATATAAACGATTTGCCGATTGTATACAATATAGCATGGTATGAACAAAAAGCCGTAATCGTACTTTTGGCACTTTTGCATCTCGGCATAAAGAATATTCATCTTGGACCTACTCTTCCGGCATTTCTCTCGCCTAATGTAACAAAAGTTCTCGTTGATAAATTCGGTATTGCCGGTATTGACAGCGTAGAAAATGACATACGTATATTCTTTCAAAATTAAATAAAACAGCTGTTGAATGCTGAAATGAAAAGGAGTTACTGTTTTAATCAAACAATAACTCCTTTTTGCTTTTTAGAAATCAATCTGTAATTTAAATTCCACGTCCTGTTTTTCTTCGCTTGCCCATGTATTCAGCATATTAATCATAGCAATGAACCGTGAAGATGAAATGTCCTCAATAATGTTTTGTGTTTCTTTGGAACGACCGCCCACATATTCCAAAGAAATGCTTTCGGAACTGTTTTCATCCGCATTTTTGTACAAAGTACTGATTACACCGTTTAATGTCGCTTCATTAATAACTTCATAATCACTTAAGTCATTATTGCATAAAATGGTCGTTAAATTGAAAAATCCTTTTTCTCTGTCATTAATCGGAATGGCAAAATATCTATTTTCATATTTTTTATTATACGGCACATCAAAGCTGTTATCGTTGTCTCTGGCTTCATATTTGCCTATTAAATACATGTTGTCGGCAGATTGTATTCCTTCAGCTCCTACCTTTACGAGCTCTTTAAAAGCTATTCTAAAAGTATTTTCCTTAAAACCTTTTTTGTTGATATAAAGATATACTTTCATAAATTCCAGAACCTCTTTTCTCTCAATTTTCTATTATTAATGATACCATTATATTGACAAAACGTCTATTTAAATGAAAATTCCCTTAAAAACTAATATTTTTAATAATTTTAAATATATACAGAACAATAAAAAAGGTATTCTCTAAGCGAAAATACCTTTTTGCTAAAATATTATTTTATTTTTATATCATATTTGTATATCATTGCGAGGATATTTACGATAATTAAGCGGAGTATCCTTATAAACTTTTTTGAATTGGTGACAGAACAGCGATACATTATTAAAACCGCACTCTTCAGCAATTTCCATTATGGATTTCTGTGTATTTTCCAGTTTATTCACAGCTACCTGCAAACGAAATTTGATTAGGTATTTTTGCGGTGATACATTATATTCCCGTTTAAACAGTCGATATAGATAAGTTCTGTCAATATTCAAATGATGGGCTATATCACCGATAGTGATGTTTTTATTGTAATTTTCGTAAATATAATCGATAGCATGTTCTACATAGATAGATTTTATATTTGTTTTTTTATATTGTCTTTTCATCTGTGCAAAAAAATTGTATAGATAGCTTAAGAGAGCATATTCATTGTGTTTATTGCGCCTGAATGAAAAAACAAAATTTACTATAGCACTTTGAACTTTACCGCGACTTTTGTCAAAAAACAGCAGATTGTCGTTATTAAAACCGCAATCTTGTAAAATTCTTGGCACATCATATCCGTCTATGCAAATCCAGCAATACTCCCAAGGTTCATTTTTATCCGCTGCGTAAGTAGTAATAATTCCCGGTTTTATCAGAAAAATCGTATTTTCACCGATTTCATAGCAAGTGTTTTTTGTTTTGCCAATCCATAATTTACCTTTGCCGCGTGTAACGTAATGTAGCAGATAATGCTGGCGTATCGCCGGACCAAAGGTATGTAATGGTTTACAGACTTCCCAACCGCCGTAATATAAAGTCATCGCCCGGCTTAAAGTCGTTGTGTTATCAAAAAAACCATAAAATCCCTTATTTTCCACTACAGTTACCCCTAATCTCTAAATTTATAATAAATAAATTAAAATATACATTGAAATTAAATTTTATTTTGTGTTTATTTTAGAAGAACTATATGCCTTAAACCGAAATTTAAAACATATAGTTCTTTTTATCAGTTATTTATTATCTTTACCCCAGGTACGTTCAAGCTCTTTGACGATTTCGGCATGTTTTTCTTCTGTCAGGCTGACTTTAGCTCTGTAAATAAAGCCTGCAATGACAATGAGGATGAACGGGGCAGCAAACATTATTAATTGGAAGTTTAATAAATTTTCCGGTGTGATGCTGGCCGCAGTAGCTTTACCGGACATTCCTACCCATACGGCAGTGAAGCCTACGATAGCGGAAGTAACGGCACCGCCTAATTTATCAATTAGCGGGCGAACGCAGAGTACAAGTGCTTCATCGCGGTGACCGAGTTTAAGCTGGCCGTATTCGACACTGTCCGTGATTGTCATGAGTACAACAAGGAAGATAAGCGGTTGTGGCAGGGCAAATAAACCTGCTCCGAGCAGAGTCATATATACATTTTGACCTGCCATATAATAAACGATAATGGCAATCAGCATAATTGTAATGGAAATGAAGAATAATTTCCGTCTGCTGAATTTTTTCGTTAAAGTCGGGAATAATGCAACTGCCATTAAACCGATAATAACATTGATTACACCCAGGAAGGAGAACTGAGTGGAATCACCTAATACATAGATGAAATAGTACAGGTTGAAGTTGTTGATAAGGTTTTGACCTAAGCCAAAAATGAGATACGCAAATGCAATCCATAAAAGCTGGTCATTTTTCATTAAAACGGAAAATACTTCTTTGAAAGATGTTTCTGTTTTGTTTTCACGCAGTGCAGAAGCGTGTTCTTTCGTACCGATACCGAGAATAACGGCACCTGCCGTTGCAATCAAGCCGCCGATTGCCGCAAAAGCAAACCAGCCTGTAGCGTCGCCTGCGCCGCCGTTGGCATTATGCGAGAATGCAAGTACGATTGGAATAACAATGATGGTTACGAGCTGACCGCCGAATACGGAACCGATACGGGCATATGTTGCCGTAATTTCACGTTCACGGGAATCGAAGGAAAGTGCCGGTATCATGGACCAGATGGCAACGTCTTTTGCCGAATAAAAAATATCCATGACAATATATAAAATAGCAAAAACGATTAAGTACATTACAGGGCTGCTTTCAGCCAGACCGCCGATATCCGTGAACAGAATAGCCAGCGTAACGGCTGCGATAACGGCACCGGAGAGAACCCACGGTTTGAATTTTCCCCATCTTGTTTTCGTTTTATCGATTGTATTACCGATAAACGGGTCGATGAAAAGTTCGGCAACACGGATAATAAGAATGACTGTAGTTACAAGACCGATCATGTATTCGTTGTAATGAGTATCATCCGTATTAAACAGATTACTTGTTACGAAAATCATGAAATACGTACCAATCATTGCATAAAAGAAGTCATGCCCGAAGGTACCGCTGGCATATGCCACACGTGATAAAAATTTTGACATAAAAAAACCTCCTGTAAAATTACCGGCTGTTGTCGGCAATTTTTAATCCTTTTAAAGACTGCGCTTTTTTATTTTACTGTATCAATATAAGCGATAATGGCATCGGCTATTTTGTCTAAAGGCGTATTGCTGGTATTTACAACTAAATCATAATTTGACGGTTCTCCCCATTTTTTGCCGGTATAATAATTATAATATCGAGCTCTCTTTTCGTTTTCTTTATCAAGTTCTTTTAAGGTTTTACCTTCATAAACATCTTTGCCTCTTTGCTGTCTGTAGGCATCATCGGCACAAACGAATATAGAGAAGTGATTTGTCATATCTTCCAGTACATAATCGGCGGAACGGCCCAGGATAACACACGGACCATCGTCAGCCAGTCGTCTGATTACGCCTGCTTCGGCGATGAACATGCCGCGGCTCGATTCGCCCGCATGATTGCCGAAGGAATGGAACGGAACATACGTAAGCGTCATCGGCTGAACGGTGTTTTCCAGTTCTTTCAAATCAGCTTCGCTCAGGTCGTCAATGCCGAGTTTGGCTGCGGCAAGGTGAATGATTTGTTTATCGTACAGTTTTACATTCAACTTTTCTGCCAAAATCGTTGCCAATTCACGACCGCCGCAACCATATTGACGGCTGACTGTAATTACAACATCTTTGTTCATAATAAATCCCCCACTTTTTATAAAATATAAAATTAATAATAAAAATCCCCATAAAAAACTCAAAAGATAAATTTATTCGTTTTTTGTGAAAATTTTATTTCCGTTTGAAAACGTTTACTCTTTTTTTGCTATATTTTAATTTTAGTATATCCGTATTTTAAAAACAATTATCTAATGTTGACAAAAATTGCTATGATGTTGTTTGTTGGTTCGCAGATATTAAAATGCAAAAAAATCCCTGCCAGCTCCAAACCGCAAATATCGGTTCTGACTGACAGGGATTTTACATTTTATTATCTATTATATTTACCTTTGATTATTTATCTTTGCCCCAAGTACGTTCGAGTTCTCTAACGATTTCAGCATGTTTTTCTTCCGTTAATTTAACTTTCGTTTTGTAGATTAAAGTTGCTACGATTAAGAATACGATAGGAGTTGCAAACATAATCATCATAAATGTCATTTTATTGGCATCAGTAACAGTATCTACCGTAGCGCCGCCGGACATACCAACCCAAACAGCCGTGAAACCAACGATTGCACCGGTTACGGCACCGGATAATTTGTTGATTAGAGGACGAATGGAAAGGATAAGGCTTTCATCACGATGGCCGATTTTAAGCTGACCATATTCAACAGTATCTGTAATTGTCATTAATACAACGAGGAATACAAGCGGCTGAGGAAGGTTGAACAAACCTGCTGCAACGAGGCACATAGCAGTGTTCTGACCAGCGAAAGCATAGATGATGAGCGCGATTACCATGATTGCAACGGATGCAACGAATAATTTGCGTCTTTTGAAGTTTTTCGTTAAAGTAGGGAAAAGAGCAACGGCAAGCAAGCCGATGATAACGTTGATAATACCTAAAGAAGATAATACAGTGGAGTCACCTAAGATATAAGTGAAGTAGTACATCTGGAAAGCATTTACAAGGTCCTGACCTAAGCAGAAGATGAGGAATGTAATAGCAATCCACATTAACTGGTCATTTTTACCTAAGATGGAGAATACTTCTTTAAAAGATGTTTCTTTTTTGTTCTGACGAAGTGCGGAAGCATGTTCTTTTGTACCAAGACCGAGGATGATAGCACCTAAAATGGAGATACCGCCGCCGATAATGGCGAATGCGAGCCAGCCCTGAGCATCACCGACACCGCCGTTCTGATTTACGGAGAAGAACAGAACAATCGGAATAACCATTACTGTAACGAGCTGAGCACCGAATACGGAACCGATACGGGCAAATGTTGCTGTGATTTCACGTTCACGGGAATCAAAGGACATAGCCGGAACCATGGACCAGATAGCAACGTCTTTTGCAGAATAGAAAATATCCATGATGATATATAAGATAGCAAAGATAATCAGATACATCATCGGGGAAGAAGTAAGACCACCCATGTCAGTAAACAGAATAACGAGGGAAACTGCAGCAATCAAACCGCCGATAATAACCCATGGTTTAAATCTGCCCCATCTGGTATTCGTTTTATCAATCGTATTACCGATAAACGGGTCAATGAAAAGTTCCGCAACGCGGATTACCAGGATAACAGTCGTTATAGTGGCAATCATCCATTCATCATGAGCCTTGTCTCCAGAGTTGAACAAGTTACTGGTTATGAACATGATGAAATACGTATTAACCATCATGAAGAATATATCATGACCAAATGTACCGCACGCATATGCTATACGCGACAAAAGTTTATTGCCTTGCATAAAAAATCCTCCTAAGTAAAACAAATCCTAAAATAAAAATAATTTAAATTTATTTTTTCACCGTATCAATATATTTAATGATAGCATCCGCTATATCATCCAAAGAAGATTTGCTTGTATTTACAACTAAATCGTAATTTGCCGGTTCGCCCCATTTTTTACCTGTATAATAGTTGTAGTATCTAGCTCTTTTGTCGTCTTCTTTGTTCAGTTCTTTTAATGTTTTGCCGTCATAAACGTCTTTGCCTCTCTGTTCTCTGTATTCATCATCGGCGCAAACGAATATGGAAAAATGATTTGGCAGGTCTTCAAGTACATAGTCGGCAGAACGGCCTAAGATAACGCACGGACCGTCATCTGCCAGTCGTCTGATTACGCCTGCTTCAGCGATGAACATGCCGCGGCTGGATTCGCCGGCATGGTTGCCGAAGGAATGGAACGGTACATAAGTCAGTGTCATCGGTTCAACTGTATTTTCCAGTTCTTTTAAACCGTCTTCATCTAAATCGTCAATACCGAGTTTGGCAGCTGCAAGATGAATAATCTGCTTATCGTACAATTTTACGTTCAGTTTTTTGGCTAAAATGGTAGCCAATTCACGACCGCCGCAACCGTACTGTCTACTTACCGTGATTACAACGTTTTTCATAGATAACCCCTCACTTTAAAAAATAAAATGTAATAAATAAGATAGCAATGAATAGAAGATATATAAAAAATAAATTTATTCGTTTTTTGTGAAAATTCTTTTTGAAAACGTTTACATATCTTCTTAACATGATTGTATTATAATACATTCTCTTTCCAAATGCAACATAAATTTTAAAAAAATTATAGATATTACAGACAATTTCAGCTCCGTTTCCGCGAAGATAAAGTGTTTCTCCTGCGAAAACAGAGCTGACAACATAAGTAGTATAAATTTGTTATTATTTATTCCAGCTGCAAAAATATCGTTCGCATAAATCAAGAATGCCGAACAGACACAGACCGATTAAACTTAAAACGATTATTCCGGCATACATATCCAGATAATTGACGCGCAGCCATGCATCCATGATGAAATAACCCATGCCGTATTTTGTACCGAATGTTTCAGTAAAGAATAAAACGGATATTGCCGTACCCATAGCTACACGCAGTGCCGTTATAAAATTCGGCAGAACGGCCGGCCACAGTATCTTGCAGAAGATATCCTTGAACGAAGCGCCCAGCGTATACAGCGGATAAAACATCTCTTTCGGAATGGCGCCGATGCCGTCGCGCAGCGCCACCAATACCTGAAATATCACGATTAAGAATATCATGAGAATTTTCGGCAGTTCGCCGATGCCGAAAAGCAGCATCAATATCGGCAGCAGTGCGATTTTGGGAACGGGATACGTTAAATACACAATGGGAGCTAAAAGCGTATCCGCTTTTTTGGCATAACCCATCAGAATTCCCAGAGGTACTCCGACCGCCACCGCAAGCAGAACGCCTGCTATAATGCGCCAAAGACTGTACAGTGCATGAATGGCTATTGTATCGCTGAAAATATTTACCAGACGTTCTATTGCCAAGTAAGGCGACGGAATTATCGGCAGGTGAGCTATGAGCGAAATTATATACCATACAACCAGTAGAAAAATTATAGCAGGAATATAAAAATAAAAGGATTTACGTTTCATTATTCTTACCTGCCTTCGCTAAATATATGCGCAGCTGTCTGCTTAGCTGTGCAAATTGAATTCTTTCGCGGAAATTTCTGTCGGCAAACAGCGGATTGTCAATAGTTTTATAAATTTTACCGGGACTGTTCGTCATCACCACGATTTTCTGTCCCAGATACAGTGCTTCTTCTACATAATGCGTTACAAGCACGGTTGTAACGTTCTGTTTCTGCCACAGGTTGATGAAAACATCCTGCATCTCTTCACGAGTGATGGCATCAAGTGCGGAAAACGGTTCGTCCATCAGCAGCAGGTCGGCATTGAGGGCAAATGCGCGGGCAAGGCTTACACGCTGCTGCTGACCGCCGCTGAGTTCCTTCGGATAACGCTCCAGCAGTTTATCCAGTCCCAGGCTTGTGATTAAATTTTGAGGCAGTTTTGCTCTGCTTTTATGTTTTATCGTCAATCCGAGCATGATATTGTCCTTGACTTTCAGCCATGGCAACAGCCCGTAATTTTGCGGAATGAAACCGATGGTCTGCTTTTTGGGACTGGGAACCGCTTTGTTGATGAGCACATTCCCGGTATAATTGCGGTTTAAGCCTGCCAATACGTTGAGCAGTGTGGATTTACCGCATCCGGAAGGTCCAATCACAGCGCAGACTGAACCTGTTTCCAGCTTAAG
>USIX01000079.1 GCA_900554895.1 uncultured Megamonas sp.
ATATTATGGTTATCTATAATTAATAGGTAAAAACATATTAAGAAACAGATAAGAAAAAATAGGAAGAGATGATTATATATGGAAAATTTTCGGGTAATTGAAAACCAGTTTTTAACAACGGGAAATTATATTAAACAGGAAGAAATCAATGAAAATACGTTGCTGTTAAATTATAAAACATTACTGGCTAGATATTTATCACAAGGTGAACCGGCTGAAGATACTTTGAGAAATTATTATTCGGCTATTGACCAATATATAAAGTGGTGTCTGGAAAATAAATGTCATCCGCTAAAAATTACGGAATATCAGTTCATGTATTATCGTGATTTTTTATTGAAATCTAAAATGAAGAAAGGCAGTATAAAATCCAAACTAAATGCTATTAAACAATTTTATAATATAGCTGTAAAACTTAATTTAATAAAATCCAGTCCAGCTAAAGATGTAGGTGTGAAAGCTTATGAACCGAATGAAATTTCTCCGTTGAAATTTCTGACGGTTGAACAGTTGAATCACCTGTTGAATATTATTCCGGAATATGATGGAAAACATGTAGAATATTTGCGTGATAAAACGATAATCATGTTAATGGCATTGGAAGGGCTGCGTACTGTGGAAGTATATCGTATGTCGGTAAGCGATATTAACTGGGATATGAAAACTATATATATTCACGGAAAAGGACATAATGATTTTATTTATCCAAGACAGGATGTATTCGATATATTAAAAGATTATTTGGATATACGTCCATTTTCGTTGGAAAATGTAGATAAATTCGGTGAGCCGGTATTTACGTCCGTATCAAATTTCAGTAAGGGAAAACGGATGGACAGACGCGGTATTCGTTATAATATTGACAAATGGTTGGATAAAGCAGGCTATAAAAAAGCCGGTATAAGCTGTCATATGTTACGTCATACATGTGGTACTCTTTTGTACAGAAATACGAAAGATTTACAGATTGTTAAAGAAGTTTTGCGACATAGTGATATTAACATTACCAGCAAATATGCGCATGTATATGACCAAATGAATAAAAGATACAGTTCTACAATTAAATTGGATGAAGAAAAAGATTGATAGAAAATGATTATAAAATAGCTTTAATATTTACTGTTACAGATAACATAGTTCTAATCGTATATTGTCCATAAATTATGTTAGATTGACTAAATATATTATAAAAAGTATAATATGTTCGTATCACAACTTTATCAAATCTATAAAAAGAGTATCCAATAGTTTTATTAGATACTCTTTATTAATTAAATTTGAAGAAAGAAGAAAGAAGGTTGTTGTTTTTGGAAATACGATACGACAAATGCGAACTATTAGGAAAACAAGTATATTTAGATGTAGGCGAGGCACTAGGAGAAACAAATTGCGCAATATTTGACAAAGCAACACATAAAGTAATTGCGTTAGGAATACAAAAAAACAACAATGCCCAATTTCTTAATATTGTTCCTTATAAAAGAATAGTATATATTGATGATGAAGCTATAATCATTCCTTCGAAAACAGATATTATATCTTATGATGAATTTTTTGCGGAAAATTTAAAGAAAGCTATGGCGGATTCATATAAAACAAACTATAAAATATAACTGTTTAATTTTTGTTTAAAAACAATAACAAAATAATGAAATAAAGAGCATAAAACCTTTATTTTTAAGGTTTTATGCTCTTTGTATTTACTGCACTCTTTTAAACATTTTTTCCAAATCGTAAGTGCTGAATTTGATGATTGTCGGTCTGCCGTGAGGGCAAGTATAAGGCAGTGATGTATTTACCAGTTCGTTTAAGATGATTTTCATTTGAGCAATATTCAAAATATCACCGGCTTTAATAGCAGCCTTGCAGGCTGTCATTGCAAGGCAGGAATGGCGTATTTCCTGCGGAGTCGGTGCATGAAGCTGTGCCAATGAATGCAAAATTTCACGGAAAACGGTTTCCGCTTCACTGCTTTTTATATCTGCCGGTATATCTTTTAAGCGGATTTGATTTTGTCCGGCAAGTTCCGCATTGAAACCGAGTTCATATAAAGTCTGCTGATGTTCTTCAATTAAATCACTTTCTGAAGGACTAACATCGAGAAATAAATGCACGAGCAGCGGCTGAACGGCTATTCCGTCAGTCTGTCTGGCGAATTTATCGTATAAAATGCGTTCGTGTGCTGCATGCTGGTCGATTATATACATTCCTCCGTTTGGCCCTTGCGCCACGATAAAGCAGGTATCAATCTGTCCAATCGGTATCAGATTGCCGGCTTCCTGTATACTTTCTGTATCATCAGTACAATTAGCATATTTATTTTTTTCCGTATCGTTTTTTATTGAAAAATCTATCGCAGCAGAACTTTCTTTAACGAGATTTTTCGTCATTTTTTCAGTCGTTTTGGATATATTTTGCGGATGAAGCTGTTGTTGAGCGGCGCGAAAATCATTTAAACTATACTGTTTTACAGGCATAGCAGAGATTTCACTGCTTTTTTTTGACGGCTCAAATAACGGCGTCTGTTTAGGCTGATTATTTTCTGTCTGTATATGCAGGGTTTTATCGGCCACCGGTGCGGCAAA
The DNA here is from genome assembly GCA_900554895.1 of uncultured Megamonas sp. Classification (GTDB taxonomy): domain Bacteria; phylum Bacillota; class Negativicutes; order Selenomonadales; family Selenomonadaceae; genus Megamonas; species Megamonas gallistercoris. The sequence continues at coordinate 2,586 of USIX01000079.1, forward strand.
ATCACTGAGTTTTTGTTTTCCGCTTGGTTTAATCGCTTCCAGAACAGCTGTATATACGGCTTTAAACAGGCGGTTTTCATCTTCAAATTTCACTTCGGCTTTTTGCGGATGAACATTGATATCTATCGTTCGTTTGTCGATTTCAATATTTAATACGGCAAAAGGATATCCGCTCTTCGGCAGAAGTGAATGGTACGCATTGTCAATCGCTTTATAAATAATGCGGCTGGTTATAACACGCCCGTTTACAATCAGCGTCTGCCAGGCGCGTGAACTGCGAATGACGGCGGGTTTTGTAATAAATCCTGTAATTTTTATATCCTCATCGATAAATTCCACCGGCAGAAGTTCTTCGCTGACTTTCGTTCCGTAGATACATTCGATAACATCATAAAGAGAATTATTGCCCGGCGTTGTTATCGTTGTTTTATTGTTATTAATTAATTTAAAAGAAATATGCGGTTTGGAAAAAGCGAGTTTTACAATGAAATCATTGATTTTATTTGCTTCCGTAGTTGTGGTCTTAAGAAATTTCTTGCGTGCCGGTACATTGAAGAACAAATCTTCAACTTTAATCGTCGTGCCGATATTGCAGCCGACTTCTTCAATTTCATCTGTACTTCCGCCTGTCATTTTTACCATAGTGCCTAAATCGGCATTCTGCGGACGGGTCATGAGACAGAACCTAGATACTGCGGCAATGGACGGCAGTGCTTCGCCGCGAAAACCCAGTGTATTTATTTTCATCAGGTCGTCCACCTGCTGAATTTTGCTGGTGGCGTGGCGCAGTACGCACAGGCGAGCATTTTGCATATCCATACCCGTGCCGTTATCCGTAACACGCATGAAGGAAGTTCCGCCTGCCATTATCTCCACTTCGATTTTGTCGGCACGGGCATCAATAGAGTTTTCCACTAATTCTTTTATAACAGAAGCCGGCCGTTCCACCACTTCGCCGGCGGCGATTTTATCGACCGTTACATCATCTAAAATATGAATTGTCATATGTTGTCCTCTTGCTTTGCTTGTTGCTGAAGTTCATACAATTTATTCATGGCATCAAGCGGTGTCATACTCATTAAATCCAATTCCTTCAGCTGAACAGAAATACTCACACCGAACAGCGTCGGCATTTCTGCTACCTGTAAAAACTGCAGTTTATTCTGCTTCGGTGTACTGTCGGCATTATCCAAATCCGTTTCAGCCTTATATTCGTTTTGTTCATCTTTAGCTGAATGTGTACGGTTTATTGTATGCGATGCAGCGTTTTCGCTTTTATCTGTTTCAACGCAAACAGCATTTTTTTCTTTTTCAGCTGTATTTTCCAAATCCGCTAAAATACATTCAGCCCGTTTTACTACGTTCTGCGGCAGACCGGCAAGTTTTGCTACGTGGATGCCGTACGATTTATCGGCACTGCCCGGAATAATGCGACGCAGAAATGTTACGTCCGTTCCTTTTTCCTTGACGGCGATACAGTAATTTTTTACATGCTGGGTATCTTCAAGGTCGGTAAGTTCATGATAATGCGTAGCAAATAAAGTTTTTGCTCCGATATTGTCCCGGATATGTTCGATGACGGCACGGGCAATGCTCATACCGTCGTACGTACTCGTACCGCGTCCGATTTCATCAAGAATGACGAGACTGTTTTTTGTGGCGTATTTTAAAATATGTGCAACTTCGTTCATTTCCACCATGAAAGTGCTCTGTCCGCTGACAAGGTCGTCGCTGGCACCGATACGAGTAAAAATTTTATCCACAGGACAAATTTTCGCTTCCCGTGCTGGAATGAATGAACCTATCTGCGCCATTAAGGTAAGCAGTGCCGTTTGGCGCATATATGTCGATTTACCTGCCATATTCGGACCAGTAATAATCATGATTTCGTTTTGTCCATTGTCAAGATGCGTATCGTTCGGTACAAATATATCGCGTGATAAAATCCGTTCGACCAGCGGGTGGCGGCCGTCCTTAATATCGATTATGCCCCCTTCTGCCAGCTGCGGACGGATATAATCGTATTCCGCTCCTGCCTGCGCCAGACTTACAAGTACGTCCAAAATTGCTATTTCATGTGCCGTATCCTGAATGGAGCTGATTTTTTCCTTTAAACTTTCACGTATCTGCGTAAACAGATTATATTCAATCTGTACGATTTTTTCCTGTGCACCAAGTATTTTTGTTTCAAACTCTTTCAGTTCCGGTGTAATATACCGCTCCGCATTGGCAAGCGTCTGCTTACGGATATAATAATCCGGTACTTTTTCCGTTGAGCTGTGGCGTACTTCGATATAATAGCCGAAAACTTTGTTATAACCGATTTTCAGCGATTTTATATCGGTTTTCGCTTTTTCTTCCTCTTCCATCTGCTGTAATAAACGTTTGCTGTTGCGGGCGATATTGCGATACTCGTCAAGTTCGGCGTTATAGCCGTCTTTAATGAAACCGCCTTCCCGAATGGAAAAGCCCGGGTTATCTACGATTGCTTTATCGATTAATTTTACCAAATCGTCATAAAGCAGAATATTGCTGTCGATTTTTTTTATGAGCGGAGCAGAAAGTTTCGTCAGCTGTTTTTTTACAGCCGGCAAAACACGTAGAGATGATTTCAGCGCATTCATGTCGCGGGCATTGGCACTGCCGATTTCCATACGTGTCAGGAGCCGTTCAAAATCATAAATTTCTTTCATGATTTCCCGCAGATTATTACGTACAAAAAACTCGCTGACAAGATTTTCCACGGCATCAAGGCGGGCATTTATGCGTTTTTTGCTTAGCAGAGGATACTCGAGCCATTTGCGGAGCAGACGGCTGCCCATAGCGGTACGCGTAAAGTCAAGTACGTCGTACAGTGTATCTTTTTTACCGCCGTCACGCAGATTACGGGTTATTTCCAAATTGCGCAGTGTATACGTATCAATAAACAAAGCTTTGGACGAATCCAGATACGTCAGCCGGTTTAAGTGGCTCAAATCGGTTTTTACCGTATCGTGGGCATAGTCAAGAAGCGTAGCCACTGCTTTTTTCACCGACTCATTCTCCGGTCTGTTCTGCGCATTGAAATGCTGTACAATACGGTCATCGACATGAGCGGAAACAGAATCCATTTCATTTACAAGACAGTTCGGCAGACGTAAATCCAGAAAATCGTGAAGCTGTTTATCAAAAGAAAACGGTTTTATCAGTAACAGCTCCGGCATCATCAGGCGGTACAGTTCATCAAGCAGCAGCTGACAGCGGTCGGCTCCGTCGTACAGTCCGTAAAAGCATTCGCCGGTGGTAATATCCGCTCCAGCCAGCACAATCTGCTGATTTTCTTCATATATTAATGTAATATAGTTGTTTTTACTGCCGGAAAGCGCCTCTTCGCTCATCACCGTACCGGGTGTAACGATTTTAATTACTTCACGTTTTGTCAGTCCTTTAGCTTTCGGGTCGCCGATTTGTTCGCAAATGGCTACCTTATAACCGCGATTGACGAGTTTGTTAATATACGGTTCAGCGGAATGATACGGCACACCGCACATGGGAATGCCGTCACCTGCCGTACTGCGCTTGGTCAGCGTAAGTTCCAGCTCTTTGGAGACAAGCAGGGCATCATCCATGAACATCTCATAAAAATCACCCAGACGGAAAAATAGTATCTGGTCGGGATGCGCATTTTTTACTGCCTGATACTGTTGCATCATCGGAGTCAATTTCAAAAATTATCCCTCCAGTTCGCCTTTTAATACCCATGTCTGCGGATGTGTGATTTTCACCTGTACAAGGTCGCCGATTTTTTCGTTTTTATGCTGCCATAAAACAATTTTATTCGTGCGTGTGTGACCGGTATATACATTTTCATCCGTTTTGCTAGGACCTTCAACCATTACTTCCATCGTTTCATTTAATAACTTTTCGTTAATTTCTCTGCTGATTTCATTCTGCACGTCCATTAATTTATGCAAACGTTCCTTTTTAACGTCTTGCGGCACCTGATTTTCCATAGTTGCCGCCGGTGTGCCGGAACGTTTGGAATAGATGAACGTATACGCCGCATCATAACGGATTTCCTTCAGGAAAGCGAGCATTTGTTCGAAATCTTCTTCCGTTTCTCCCGGAAAACCGACAATTAAATCAGTTGTGAAACTGGCATTAGGAAATTCTCGGCGTATTTTAGCAACAAGTTCTTTATAGTAGGCTGTAGTATAGCCGCGGTTCATGGCATTGAGCATTTTATCAGTACCGTACTGAACCGGCAGATGAAAATGTTCGCAGATATGTTTGCTGTTTTTTATAGCAGCAATCACTTTGTCGGTTAAATCACGTGGATGAGAAGTCATATAACGGATACGTTCAATACCTTCAATTTTATCCACCATAGTTAAAAGGTCGGCAAAATCGGCATCTTCTCTGTCTTTGCCGTACGAATTGACATTTTGTCCGAGCAGTGTAACTTCTTTTACGCCGTTTCGTACCATTTTCGTGATTTCCGCCACGATTTCCTGCGGGCTGCGGCTGCGCTCTCTGCCGCGTACATACGGTACGATGCAGTAAGTGCAGAAATTATTGCAGCCGTACATAATCGGTACATAGGCAAACAGTGAATTATTTTCCGCCGGTTCAACATTCGGCGGCATATCATAATCACCGGCAAGCTTCACTACATGACCGCGTGAAGCATATATTTCCTCCAATACTGCCGGCAAGTCGTACATTTTATTTGTTCCCAGCACGAAATCGACATGCGGTGCTTTCTTGAAAATTACATCACCGTCTTTTTGTGCCATACAGCCGGTGATACCCAGGATTAAATTCGGATTTTGCTGTTTTAAATGTTTTATTTCTCCGATTTTACCATAAATTTTTTTTTCTGCACTTTCGCGTACACAGCAAGTATTTATAATGATAATATCGGCATTTTCCATTTTATCCGCCGGTTTGTAGCCCATTCGCTCCAGCTGTCCGGCAAAACGTTCTCCGTCGGAGAAATTCATCTGACAGCCGTACGGCAGAATTTTATAAAAAAGTTGTTTATTTATCTGTACCAAAATATACTACTCTCCTTTTTGTCTGTTTTTCTATAAAAAAGCTAATCATCAAAGACGTCAAATAGCCACCAGCTCAATTTACTGGTGGCTATACCTTTAGATAAATATTATATCATTTGATAAAATTTTAGACAACAAAATCTTTATGATTTATATTCAGAAAAATAAACGGCATAACAGATTTATAATGTATTCAACGGATTTTTACCATATCTGTTTTCTCCGGCTGTTCCCTTACTGAATATAAGACAGAGCGCCATTGCAATATAACCGAGCGGTAAAATCGTACCCAGAGCAATCCACCAGCCGGACAGGTTTAAATCATGCAGACGGCGGATAAGTAAAAAACGCAGCGGCAGAGTAATTATTAAATATAAATACAGAATAAGGATAATATAAAACAGAAAAATCTGTTCCAATATACGGGAATTTTCAAAAAGAAAAATAAATAAAATACAGATTAACATGCAAAAAGCGGTGCATATTATCAAACCGAGCAGATATTGTATAAATCGTTTACGATTTAAGCGGCCTACAGTAGAAAAATATTTCTGCTCAATATGACCGATTTTATCCGCTGAAATTGTATCAAAAGTATTTTCAAAATCAGCAGCAAGCGGATTTTGACCGTATTTATTTTGACCTTTTGTTCCTTTGAAACAAATTAAATACAAAAGAAAGAATACGTTAATGAGCGGTACAAAGTACAATATGATGAGCACAGCGGATTTATTCAAATCATGCAGCCGTTTTATACTTAAAAAGATGCCTGGCAGCATAGCAAGTTCTGCTATTATGGATATTATTGTGGAAATAATTTCTATAGTAAAATCATTATTGCCGAAATTGATGAAAAACGCCGGTATTGCCAGTACGATAACGAGCAGGGAAAAAGCGATAATATATAGTATAAATATTTTGCGGTTTATGCGGCCTTCCGTTGAGAGAAACTGCTGTTCCAAAGTCATGTAATCATCTCCCTGATAATATGTATAAAAAACGGAACTACATCAAACATAGTTCCGTTTTTTTATCATTTTACTAAATCAATTTCAACTTCCGGATTTACATCTGCATCATAATCTACATTATCGAAACCGAAGCCGAACAAATTGTAAAAATCATTCCAGTATCCGTCCACGTCAGCATACTGTTTCAGATTGTCATTGTTGACAACATCCCAGTATTTAAAGATTGTTTCCTGTACATCATCGCTCATTTCATAATTATCAATGCGAATACGGCCTTCATCATCTTTAACCGGATTTTCCTGTGATAAATAATCGTGCCAGAGACGGGACATCTGTTCTATAGTACCTTCATGAACATTTTTGTCTTTCATTACGCGATACATGACAGCAACGTATAAAGGAACAATTGGAATAGCAGAGCTGGACTGCGTTACAAGCGCCTTATTTACGGAGATGACAGCATTGAAGCCTTCCTGACGTAATTTTTCAGCAGTTTTGTACAAATGCTGTTTGGCGGCACCGATTGTACCTTCATAATATATTGGATAAGTAATTTTGGAACCGATGTAGGAGTAAGCAATGCTCAGCGCGTTCGGTGCGAGGACACCGGCGTCTTTTAAAGAGTGCATCCAGTCTTCCCAATCTTCACCGCCCATAACTTTGACGGTTGCTTCAACTTCCTCCGGTGTTGCAGGCGGAAGTGTTGCTTCGGTAACTTCATTGGTTTTTAAGTTAAGAGTTTTAGCTGTAAACGGTTCATCAACAGTTTTAAGCACGGAAGAATACATAGTTCCGTCAGCTGTGGTACGACGCGGTGCGGCAAGAGAATATACTACCATGTCAATCTGGCCTAAGTCTTTTTTTATAAGTTCAATCGTTTTTGCTTTGATTTCCTGAGAAAAAGCATCACCGTTGATTGTTTTGGCATAAAGTCCGTCAGCTTTGGCAAATTCTTCAAATGCTGCCGTATTGTACCAGCCGGCGGTGGCTGTACGTTTACCATGCGCCGGTTTATCGAAAATTATACCGATAGTGGAGGCACCGCAGCCAAAGGCTGCACAGATGCGGGAAGCTAATCCGTAACCAGTAGATGCGCCGATTACCAATACACGTTTAGCTACATCAACTTTCGGCTGATTTTTTACATATTCAATTTGGCGATGAACGTTTTCCTTACAGCCTTCAGGATGAGAAGTTAAACATATAAAATCTTTTACTCTTGGCTTAATAATCATACATAAATCCCCTTTACTTAGATTATCTAAGTTTCTTATACTATATAGTATATTAACGGTATTAATAACACTATAAGTCAGTATCAGCTTATATTATACAACTTTACCATACAAAAGTACACCATATCATAATATTTTTAATATAAGATACAATTAAATTGGTCGTTATTTCAGTGAATTCAAATTTTTAATCGTGGTATTTATAAAAAAGAGCT
>USIX01000080.1 GCA_900554895.1 uncultured Megamonas sp.
GAGGCTGAAGCTGCTCAACGTGGCTGGATTCAGGCTGATCCTGCCCAACTTTATGAAAGAGGCATTGTTCAGCTTGGCGATACAGTTGAAATTGTCGGTCTTTCAGAATATAAAAAAACCGCTACTGTAACAGGTATAGAAATGTTCCGTAAAATGCTCGACCAAGCTATTGCCGGAGATAATATCGGTATAAAACTACGCAATATAAAATAAGTTTTAGGAGAATTATTATGGCTAAGAGAATTAAATTTGCACTGGAAATGAAAGATGGTATGCAGGTTCGCAGTCTTGAAGATTTACGCAAACATTTTGATTTGGATAAAACAATCGGTTATTTTGTTGATGGCAAATTATTAAAATGGCTGGAAGACCGTTATTATGATGAAGAAGCGGAAGCTATAAGTGCTTTATCCAAAGATGACAGTAATTTTAATAGTAAAATCTGCAAAATTTTAGGTGTAGAATATGAAGATGAGGATTTACCCGAGATAAACCCAGAAGAAATAGAACGTAGAAATGAACGTATTGCAAAATTGAAACAGTATACGGCAGATACAAAAATTTTGGATAAAGTAGATTTAGTGGCATTTGACCAGGAAGAGCTGGCGGATTTATTAGATGAAGAAGAATCTGTAATCTATCTGTGCCAAAATAAATTTACTATTCCTTTGCGTGAAAAAAATAAAAAATATGTCGGTATTGGTAAAGTTGAAGTCGTTATCCGAAGTAAAACAAGGGTTGATTTTCAAGAACTTAATATTCAATTTGAAAATGTACACTTTAATGCTGAATATGAAAAATTGATAAAAAAATCACCGGATGAGTTGTTAAAACAAGGTGAACAGGCGGAAGAAGCAAACGACTATGACAAGGCACTTGAATATTATAAAAAAGCCGCTGATATGGGCAGTGCCGAAGCAATGTATTATATTGCTAATGTATACTACAATGAAGATTACGACGAATATGATGTTGAAAAATCAGCTGCATGGATAAAAAAATCTGCTGAAGCAGGATATGCAGAAGCAATGGGTGATTTGGGGCTTATGTATGAATGCGGTGAGGGAGTTGAAGAAAACTTACAATTAGCTAAAGAATGGTATATACGTGGCTCTAAACTTGGCGATAGTGATAGTATGAATAATTTAGGCAGTCTTTATGAAAGTGAAGCCGAATATTCATTAGCAATAAATTGGTATCAAAAAGCTGCTGATTGTGGAAATGATGAAGCTATGAAAAATCTAGGCATGATGTATTCCTATGGCAAAGGTGTTGAAGAGAATGATGATATGGCTAGAAAATGGTGGATTAAAGCTGCCGATGCTGGAAATACTGCTGCAATGAGTTTTTTAGGTCTTATATATGAACTTGGTACAGGTGTAAATCAAAATTTACAAACAGCTATAGATTAGTATACAAAAGGCGCACAATTAGGTAATGCGGATTGCATGAATAGTTTAGGAAATATATACCGAAAACAAGAAAATTATTTATTAGCTATGGAATGGTATACAAAAGCTGTTAATACTGAAGATGAAAATAGCAATGCTATGAATTCTCTTGGTTTGATGTATTATAACGGTGAAGGTGTATCTGAAGATGAAGAAACAGCAAAAAAATGGTTTATCAAGGCAGCTGAAAGAAATAACATCAATGCTATAAATAATTTAGGCTGGTTGTATAAACAAGATGAAGATTATGTTCAATCTGTATATTGGTATCAAAAATCAGCAGAAAATGGTAATGAAGAAGGTATATTTGAATTAGGATGTGCTTATGATTTTGGTAGAGGTGTATCACAAAATAAAAGAAAAGCATTTGAATTTTATAAAAAAGCCGCTGAAAAAGGTCATAATCAAGCTATGGGATACTTAGGATATGCTTATAAAAACGGCGAAGGAACAGAACAGGATTATCATCAAGCATTTTATTGGTATGTGGAAGCTACTAAAAATGACGAAAATGATTTTGCCATGAAAGAAGTAGCTGACATGTACAGAAACGGTGAAGGCGTGGACAAATCGGATGTAATGGCTTTTTCGTGGTATAGAAAAGCTGCTGATAAAGGAAATGCAGAAGCAATGTTATGGTTGGGAATTTATTATGAAATAGGAGGTACTGATATAAACCAAGATGCCAATCAAGCCCTTTATTGGTATAAACGAGCTGCTAATGAAGGAAATGATGCTATAGCTATGTATAGAGCTGCTTCTCTATATGAAGGATATGAAAATTATTCTGCTGCTATTGAATGGTATAAAAAAGCAATTGATATTTACGAAGAAGAAGATGATGATTATTATGATGATGCAATGCTAGGATTAGGACGTTCCTATAGAGCAATAAATAATTATTCTGAAGCAATGAAATGGTTGCAAAAAGCTGCCAATATAGGAAATGCTGAAGCAATGAATTGTATTGGGCTTATGTATGATAATGGTGAAGGTGTTCCTGAAAACGGAAATACTGCATTAAATTGGTATCAACAAGCTGCTAATGCAAAAATGCCTATTGCTATGTATAATGTAGCATTTGCTTATGAACGACAAAAAAATTATTCATTGGCGATAAATTGGTATGAAAAAGCCCTTCAATATATACATGATGATGCCGATGTCAATTTTAGATTAGCTTGTTGTTATAGACAAATTAAAGCATATGATAACGCTTTCGAATATATGGAAACAGCTACAAATCTTGGAAAAGTTGAAGCTATGAATATGCTTGGTCTTATGTATAGTAACGGTGAAGGAGTAGAAAAAAATTCCGAATTAGCTATTCATTGGTATGAGCAGGCAGTTGATGGAGGATTAGCTGTAGCGATGTACAATTTAGGTTATGAATACCGTTATATTTTAAAAGATTACCAACAAGCCTTTTATTGGTATCAACAAGCGGTAAATACTGGATATATTAGTGCTATGACTGAACTAGGAGATTTATATTATAACGGACTAGGTGTAGCCGTCAATAAACAAAAAGCTCTTGAATTATATAAAGAAGCTGCTGATAACGGTGATGAAAATGCAATCAAAACTTTAGAAAAAATAAAAACCTTATCAAGTACGACAAAATCTGATGGCTGTTTTATTACTACAGCAGTTTGTAATAGCTTCCGTAAATCGGATGACTGTTATGAACTCACTATGTTTAGAGCATTCCGTGATAATTGGTTGAAAAAACAATCTGACGGACACCAACTTATTGCTCAATATTATGCTATAGCACCTAAGATTGTGGAAAGTATAAATAAATCAACAAACGCATCTAGAATTTATTTAAATATCTGGAACAAATATCTCAAACCTTGTTTATCTTACATTGAACAAGGCAGAAATGAACAATGTAAATCTGTTTATGTCCAAATGGTGCAAGACCTTTATAAAAAATACATGGACTAAAAAAAGAAAGTAGGGATTAATTATGGCAGACAAAAGAATTGAATATATGTGCAGTTACTGCGGTAAAAAGGAAATCCGTAATACTTCCATGGGACGCCCGCTTCCGGGAAAATGTCCGAGAAAGCCGGGCAATAAGCCTCACACTTGGACGATAAACCGCAGATTGAATTAATATGTCCAATGTCCTGATGTCCAGCTAAAATACAGTGCTAAAGTCATATTTTAGCTATTTTACACACCTCTTACAGCTGGACATCGGGACATAATTCAGAATAATGAAAGGGATCTGTCATTATGAATACAGTCAGAACCGAAAAAGAACTTGCAAAACAGATAGAAAATAATGCTGACATGATTATCATCGAAGGCAGTTTAAAAGATAAAGTTATTCGCATAAAAGCTACAGGTAAAGCAGCTTGGATTGTGGCTATCGGAGCAATCGGTGTAGCGGTAGCCTCATTTTTATCAGCACCTGCTACTGGAGGAGTATCTACAGTATCATCTTTTGTCGGTGCTTCGGCAGCGATTACTACATTAGGTTTGTCAACAACAACCTCCGCCATATTAATTGCCATAGCAGCTGGCGGTGTCGGTGTACTTAACAAATTAAGAGATTATGATATTATAGAAGAAAATGATAAAAGAGTAAAACTTAAACGAAATTAATAGCTGATATACATCTATACATGTCCAATGTCCTGATGTCCAGCGAAAATGATGTGTTAAATCTGTATATATTAAGGACTACACACCATTACAGCTGGACATTGGGACATTATTTTTTTATAAACAGGAAGTTTAAAGATTGATAGCGAAATTCATATTTAAATATAATGAAATGAGGGATTAATATGACATGGTATCAATCTAAACTAAAAGTGTCAACTGATAACTTAAATCAAAACATAAAATGGTATGATTTACTAAAATGCAATTATTATAATAATATGGGACAAATTAGTTTTATTTATTTGCCTGCCGCTTTTTTGAAAATGAAATATATGCTTCCTTTAGATTTAGGTGATGAAAAGCAATATCTTATTGATTTCAATAAAATTAAAGCTAATGGTATGACAATAAATGAATATTTCAATGAGTGTATAAAGAAAAAGAAGAAAGTTCAATATAATATTTTAGTAAAATACTGTAGATTTCTTTACAGAACAAAAACAGGAGCAACAGATGATTTCGGTAAAGAAACAGACCAAGCTTTAAAACAGTTCAAAAAAGAATTTACAGATTTTTATTTATCTATCGTTGGTAATAAATTAAACATAACAAATTTATCCGAAAGAAATATTAAAAATTTATGTGAGCTATTCAAATCTTTTATTCTATTTAGAAGTATAAAAACTGGCGGTTTATCCGAGAACTATAATGAAGCCCTTCCTGATGAAAAAAAATTATTCAGACTACAGAATTTTTTATCTTTAGACAAGGATAATGCTACAGTTGCTATTTTTGATGGCATATTTGATGATGATAGAGCAATTTATATTAAGCAGTGGTATACACTTCTTTGGTGCAATTCAAGTTTATATGATGAAGAAATTTCTTTTCTTTTAGGTTGCATGAGATTAATCGACTCTCAAAAAGATATTCTTATTTATCATGACATTGACTTTATTTTGAGAGATATAAAAAATAATTTTATTATTGAAACTGACGATAAAATTTTTGTTGCAGACAATAAACAAGAAGAAGATTTTATAAATAGTTTTTTGGCAAAATTTAAATATTCGATTATTTGCAAAGAAAATGAAGTATCTCGATATTGTCTTTATAATTATTTTATTGGCAATAAACGTATGTCCTCATTTATTTACTGTATTTTAAATCTTTATCTCATAAATAAGATGAAACAAGTGAAATGGAGAAGCTTTATTAATACAGCTTTAAAACACGCTGTAATAGAAGAGCTACCTAAAGAGAGATTGATTGTTATAGCCAATATAACTTCACATTGTCATATTGAATGTTTAGACGCTCAGGAAGTTTTAACAAAACTATTTAACATAAAACAAATTCAGTTGAAAGTATTGTTAGACTTTATATATCCAAATGATACCAGAGAAGATATAAAGAAAAAACAAGAAATAAAACGGATTTTACCGGTAATACTAAAAACCTATCAGCATTATTTAATAAAGAAACGAATGTTTTTTCCTGATGTAGAATACAATCATTTATATAATTTATGGATTTTTCTGTGGCTGTTTTATAACGTAAAATCTATAGAAACTCAAGAAACTTTAGCTGTAAAAGGTTTAAAATATACAGATAGCGGGCTAAAAAGGAAAAACATCAATAGGCTACAAATAAAAACAATGGCATCATATATAAAAAAAGAAGAAACACCTGCATCGTTAGAAATATTAACGGATATCTTTGTTCGATATGAATTATTATTAAATCCGAAAAATCTTGATGTAAATACTGTAATGTATGCAAAATATTTTGATACATTATCTTTAAGTATTCAGGATTTAATATATGATTATTTATATATAACAAAGAAAAATATAAACTCCATTTATAAAGGATAATATGAAAAAATCTCATGATATCTGATATCATGGGATTTTTTTTACGATTTTATTCCCTATTTAAACAGTATAGTTTTTGCTAATATATAAGCGAGGTGATTTTATGAAATGGAAAAAAATTGAAAATGTAACGACCGAAACGGTTTACATTGAAAAAGCATCCGCTGAAGAGCAAAAACAGTCTACTACGGCTCTAAACAAATTACATGAAAGTGCACAAACAGTGAAATTTCCTAATGCAACTCATTTCAAACAAAGGCAATCCATGCAAGATGCTATAGTTTGCTACCTAAATAATGAAAAAGATATCACAGTGAACTTGTCAGCAAATAACTTCGAAGAACAACAGGACAATGTACATTTTGAAACGGAAAATCTGCCTTTCTTCTGGGATAGCTATACTGCCAGATTATGTAAAAATGACGAAGGAAAAAGCATTGTCATTGCTAATTTTCGTTGTGAATTACTTCGAGAAATAGAGGAACATACAAAGGAGGCGATTGATTTTTATATTGAAATTGCACTATTTTTCAGAGAAAAACAACATTCTTTGCTTATAAAAAAAGATCTATTTTGCGACGCGAAAAAGGAAATTTTAAAAGCTTTTCCGCAATGTTACGTATACGATACAGGAAGATTTCATGAATATCTGTCATGGCAATATGGTAATTTCAGTAACAAAAATATCGCAGTTTTTTACAAATTTGGCGGTTGGTACAAAATGCCGAATGGAGCGCATATTTATTTAAACAACGCCATGACAAATGTTTCGTCGTCAGTAACACTGCAAGGAAGCACTGATGAAGCACGTCAGTTTTTAGAATTATTTTTAACAATATCGAGTGAACATGAAAAATTTTTGATGATTTTACAATACTCGCTTTGGGCATATTTGTCATATTTTTACGAGATTTGTGGTATAGATGGCTTAAAAAGCGTGTTATATCTATCAGCTCCGACAGGAACAGGAAAAACGACCATAGCTAAAATTGTATCATCATCAATTTTGAATGAAGGAGAAAAATCCGTATTACGCTTTGATGATACAATAGCCTCGTTACAGGAGAGCTTATTTCATAATCGTGATATTGTATCTCTTGTTGATGATTTCTATCCGCAAAGTGATAAAAACTCCGAACAAGCATTTAAAACCAAGGCTTCTATGATAACACGTATAGCAGGTGATGGGGTTATAAAGGGCAAAATGGGGGCAAATCGAAAACCTCTGTCAGACCGCAAATATCGTGGCGGTATTATTGCAACCGGTGAATATATCGACCTCAATACACACTCTTCCTATCTTCGTTGCTGGTGTACAAATCTTCGTGCAAACAGCGTAGATTTCAGTGGCTCAATATCTGTTCTACAAGGAAATCCTAAGCTGGCTAGAGCATTTTTCTCATCATGGATTTTGTGGTTGCAGAAAAATCAAGATTTTATTTTGCAAAACTTAAAAGCCCAGCATGAAAAATTTCTTACACTCTGCAAAAAATATTTTGACGAACCGTATCCTCGCTTTTCGAGTAATGTAGCGACTTTTTTAACGATAAATTATTTTTTCGACTGTTTTTGTCGAGATTGTGTTATACCATACGATATGCAACGAGTACAACATATAATTCTATCGGAAGCAGAAATACAATTGAAGATGTTACAGCAATACTCTCCAACAGAAATCGTTATAAAATCCATACAAGATGCCATTGATAATGCCTATTTAAACCTTGCTGAAAATGAAAATGATTTCTGTACGAATAATTTTGATGGATTTTTTACATCAGATAAAATTATCGTTATCACGGCAAGACTAGAAGAGATTGTCGAAAAATACACTACCAAGATGAATTTTGGGGTGAAAATTACTACTGCTCTAAAAGAAGAATTAGCTAGAAAAAACATTTTGGAAGAAAAAAACGGAGAAACAAATTTTAAGTTTACAAAAGCTCGGCTCGTTTCACCGAAACGACCTCGTATTTACAAACTCAACAAAGGAGCGATTTTAAATGAACAAAGATGACAACGTATCAGTACCTGCCTTTTTAATGGTAAGCAAATATCATGTAGGCGTCACAGATAGTCTTGCGGATGTAACTGCTTACAGCAACGAACATCTACAGCCAGGAGAAACCCTAATTTTGAAAAAAGGTTATTTTGACGAACTTTTAGTCGAGCAACAAAAAATTTTAACTTTAGACAACTTACGTAATAGTGATGGAAATACTTTAATCGTTCCGCACAGGCAAACCGATTTTAATTTAATTGAAAGAAATTTGAATGCTAAACCATTGCTGTCAGTAGTTGATATTTTAAAATGATGAATAAATTTTATTTTATATCGATATACTATAAATATGAATTATGATTGGAGGTATTTTTATGAAAAAAGCAACATTAAACGTAAGCGAAACAGCTGAATTTTTGGGTATCGGTAGAAATAAAACTTATAAACTAATTAGTGACGGCATCTTACCAGCGGTTAAAATCGGGCGACAGTTCCGAATACCAATCAAATCTTTAGAAGACTGGCTGATAAACGAAGCTGAAAAAAGTTTAAAAATTAATTAAAACTGTTGGCACAGTCGATTACTGGCTGTGCCTTTCTTTTCTCAAGGAGTGAATAAAAATGCAAGGTTCAATAAAAGAACGTATCAGGAAAAATGCTCGTGATGCTCAGGGCAGATTACGGGCAACATTAAAGGTTTATGATGTTTATTACCGTTATACAGATATGATAACGGGCAAGAAAAAGCAAGCTATCAAACGAGGTTTTTTACGAAAAAGCGATGCTGAAGCATTTCTTTTAGATATCAATAAAAAGCAATCTGAAGGTAATTTTTTAAATCAGAAGTCTATAACCGTTACAGAATATTTACTGCAATGGTTGAATGATTATGTAAAAATAAATGTGCGAGCAAGCAGTTATGTCGGTTATGAACGCATTATAAAAAATCATCTAATTCCTTATATTGGCAATACATTGTTAAAAAATCTTACTGCCATGCAGATTGATAATCTTTATGCTGAGTTATTACAAAACGGACGTTCTGACGGAAAAGGCGGCTTATCCCAAAAATCCGTACAGTATACGCACCGCGTTTTGAATGAAGCATTAGAACATGCCGTAAAAAAACAGTTGATTTATTTCAATCCGATGAAAAGTATAACGAATACACCGAAACCTAAAAAGTTTCAACCAACAATTTATACAGCTAAAGAATTACTGCATTTATTAAATGTAGCTAAAAATACGCCATATGAGCTACCGATTGCTTTAGCCGGTATCTGCGGTTTGCGCCGTGGAGAATGTTTAGGATTAAAGGTATCCGATATTGATTTTTCGACAAAAACAATAAAAATATCGCGGCAACTCATTCTTTTACACAAACAAATAATGGAAAGTGAACCTAAAAGTACCGACAGCAACCGTGTAATTGCTGTTCCAGATATGGTCATGGAAATTATTCAAAAGCAGATACGAGTAAATAATCATTACAAGCAATTACTACAAAACGAGTATTTTGATAAAGGATACCTTATTTGTCATAATAACGGTACACCAATTCGTCCAGATTATTTGACAAGAAATGTTCGCAATTTCATTCAAAGCAAAGGATTGAAAAAAATACGATTTCATGACCTTAGACACACATGTGCTTCATTGATGCTGAAATCCGGTGTTGCAATGAAAACGGCATCAGAAATTCTAGGGCACAGCTCTATTTCCATTACAGCTGATTTATATACACATGTATTACAGGATACAAAACAGATGGCAGCTAATCAAATCGAACAGCTCTTAATCAATGAAAAAGATGGCAAAAACTAAGCTGTTATCAAAACGTTATCAAAATAGCTTTTTCATCTCATTTCAGGCAGCAAAAAAGGCTTTACGGAAAACCCGTAAAGCCTTGATTTTTCTAGTGGTGCCGAAGGCCGGACTCGAACCGGCACGTAGGGGACTACGCTTGATTTTGAG
>USIX01000081.1 GCA_900554895.1 uncultured Megamonas sp.
ACATTCATAAGCTTCTGCTGCATGCGGATACAGTCCTTCAAGCGTTATGGCGTGGGCACCGCCCTGATTTTTTGGTTCAGGAACTGGTGATATATGGGGTGTCTAGCGGAATAACAAGCATTGTCTGCCTGTTAATCGGGGGACTCAATGCTTTTTTGTCGTCTCTAATCGCTTCCGCGATTTATATTTTGCCTTCCTCAGCCTTATTACTGATTAGCAAAAGGCTAATGCGGACCAGTCCTCTCGTCGGAGCTCAAATATTTCAGATTGGGTTGTTTGCAAGAACGTTCCTCACTACCATCCTGATGGTCGTTGTGGCGCTTGTTTACAAAGAACTCAACTGGCCGGCTTTTCTGTTGTCCCTGTTTATAGTGGTTAGCGCTCCTATGGCAGGTCAGCTTTTACTAAAGAGATAAGGATCGACATCTATGTCAGCTGATGGCGCTCTCAATGCGACCGGGTACATACGGCATCACCTTGCCAACCTCGCGTCGGCGCACCAGAGTTCGATTGTTGATTTTTCAGTCATCAATTACGACACTCTGTTTTTCTCCATCGCAATCATGGGACTAACCCTGTGGCTGCTTTACAAGGCGGCTCATAAATATTTTATTACCGTCGTAAAAGAAAAAACCATCTTGAAAGCGGCGGAAAGACTGCATATAACACAGCCTACGCTTTCCCGCCAGTTAATGGAAATGGAAGATGAACTCGGCTGCAAACTGTTCGTGCGCAGCAATCGCAAAATCACACTGACTTCCGATGGTGTATTTCTTTACAACCGCGCTAAGGAAATCGTTACACTTATGGATAAAACCGTATCTCAGTTCAAATCTCCCAAGGAAATCGTCAGCGGCGATATTCATATCGGCTGCGCTGAAACGGAAGGTATGCGTACCGTCATCAAAACGATGAAAAAGATACGGGAAAATTATCCTCTCATTCGTTACCGTATTTACAGCGGCAATGTCTGGGATTTGACCGATAATCTGGATAAAGGCATTCTTGACTTTTGCGTCTTTGCCGAACAGATTGATAAAAGTAAATATCACTATCTTCATCTGCCTTATTATGACCATTGGGGCGTTCTTATGCGAAACGACAGTTCTCTGGCTCATTTGGAACAAATCACCCCGCAGGACTTGATAAATGAACCCCTTATCCTATCACATCAGGATTTGGATGATAATCCCATCACAAAAATTCTAAAAAAAGATGTGGATGAACTGAATATCGCCGCCACTTACAATCTTGTCTACAATGCTACCTTAATGGTAGAAGAAGGGCTTGGATATTTAATCTGTTACGACAATCTCGTGAATATTGAAGGCAGACCGCTCTGTATGAAACCGCTCCTGCCGCGCCTTGATTTAGGAATTGATGTAGTATGGAAGAAAAACCATATTTTTTCCAGACAATCCAAAATATTTATTGAACAGCTTCAAAAGGATTTACTGAAAAGCACCGCTTCCCGAAAAAATTGAAAGCAAAGGAGATTTATATGCTGATTATTCGTCATGCTTCAAATAAAGATTTATCTGCACTTGCCGAAATAGAACGCATCTGTTTTCCGACAAGCGAGGCTGCGGATTTAAAAAAATTAACCACCCGCTTTACCGTATTTCCCCGCCATTTTCTCGTGGCTGAACTCAACAGCCGTATAATCGGCTTTATAAACGGAATGGTTACCGATAAAAAAACAATTGAGGACATCATGTTCGATGATGCCACGCTGCATAATCCGCAGGGAAAATATCAGTCCGTTTTCGGACTTGATGTACTGCCCAAATACCAACATCACGGCTTTGCCGCCGAATTAATGAAGGCTTTCATCCGTCAGGCCGAACAAGAAAAACGCCGTGGCGTCATTTTAACCTGTAAAAAACATCTGCTTTCCTACTACGAAAAATTCGGCTATGTCAATTCGGGCATTTCAGCTTCCATTCATGGGGGTTCCGTCTGGTATGATATGATTTTAAAATTTGATAAAAACAATATATAAATTCACCGTCAGCCGTTTTTGCGGTATAATATTTCTATATTATTTGCAAAGGAGGGTTCTTCATGTCGAAAAAGACACAGGCAACATTCGTATTATGTTTAATGATGATTGGTTTTGTCTGTACATATCCACTCAACTCTTTTTGGGGAAATCTTTTAAATCACGGTTTTCTGGCTGCTGTAATCGGCGGTCTTGCCGATTGGTTCGCCGTTACAGCGCTTTTTCGCAAACCGCTCGGATTTATTTCCTACCGCACGGAAATTCTGCCGCGTAATCGTGAACGTATTATGGATGAAATCGTCAATTTTATCGGCAGAGACCTTTTAAATCCTCAATACATCATCAATAATCTCAAAAATTACGATATGGCTATAATGGTTGTTGATTATGCCAATAACCTGGGCGGAAGGGGCAAACTAAAATTTGCCATACGTGAACTTGTTTTACAGGTAATCAGCTCTCTGGATGCGACAAAAATCGGTAATTCCATAGCAACTGCCCTGAAAGGCCGCCGCAAAAATTTCAATATGGCGCATATCCTCATTCAGTTTGTACACACCTTTTTAAAAACACCTGCCGGCGACAAATTTATTGATAATCTGATAAAATTGGTACGCACCATTGCACCTGACCTCATAAAAACGGATTTTGTCGCAAATCTCATCGACCGGAATATTGAAATCATCCGCCGTGAATATACAAAAGACAAATCCATGCGTGAACTTATGTTCGATATGGTTGACTTATCCAGCCGCAATCTGACGAATAAGCTGATTAAATTCATTGATGAATACTGTGAAAAACTACTCGACTACGACAGTCAGGAACGGCAGCGACTGATGAATTTTCTTTCCAATAAAATTGAAATTCTGGGCAAACGTGACGGTTACAAACACAAAGTTGCACAGCTGGAACATTATTTCTTTGTAAAAAAATTCGACTTTACCGGCAATCTGATTGTTTTAATTGACAATTTCCGTAAAAATGAACAGAACACAAACGAACTTTTCGCTATGGTCGATGAATTTATCGACAATCTGCTGGATGATTTGGCGAAAAATAAAACAAAACAGCAGCAGCTCAATAACTGGTTCATGGAAAAACTCAGTAAATTCATTCAGGACAATTCTCAATGGGTACTTGACTATCTCAAAGGCGAACTTCTGAAATATTCCCAGGAAGACTTTGTCCAGCTGGTGGAAAGCCGTGTCGGCGACGATTTGCAAATGATTAGGATAAACGGCTCTGTTGTCGGTGCTTTTGCCGGTATGGGATTGTTTATATTATCATTTGTTGTGGAAAGGCTGTGTAATTTATGAATAAATTTAATACAGCGGATAGAACTTTATGTATCGTTTTTATCCTTTTCCTGATTTTTCTGGGACTGCGCGTTATTTTTCCCGGCAATATTCTTCTGGAATTTTTGCTGTTTATCGCTGAGGCGGCACTTGTCGGCGGTATTGCAGACTGGTTCGCCGTTACGGCACTGTTCAAAAAACCGCTGGGTTTTCCGTTTCATACAGCCATTCTTCCGCGACGCAGAAAACAGTTCATCAACTCGTGCATAAAAATGCTGCAGACGGAATTTCTGTCCAAGAAAAAAATCTATAAGCGCATATGTAATGCCGATTTGCTGTCCAAAGGTCTTATCTGGCTCAAACAGCCCGCCAATAAAGCATATCTTGTGCATACGGTAATGCAGTTCATAATAGAAAAAATCAAACAGCTGGATATTAAAGCCATTGCACACAATCACTGTGATAAGTTGGCTGCTCTCATCATGGACGAAGCCATGCAGGAAGTTTCCGCCAGACTGATTAATATTCTCACCAGCACGTCAAACAGCCAAACGGCAGTCGATAAAGGAATTTTTTTCCTGCGTAATTATTTTGCCGATGAACAAGGTGAAAAACGCGTGCTGAAATTCATTGAAGCGTATCAAAAGCACTATACAAAAAACGGTCTCAGCGGTTTTATGCTGTCAATCGCTCTTGCCACCAATACTTTAGACCCGGAAGAGCTGGCGCAGATAATCCACCGCCGCTTATTAAAGTTATTGGAGGAAGCGTCGCACAAAGACACTGAACTTTATACGGGGCTTATTAAAATCTATGATGATTTATTAAACGAAATCCATCAAAATGATGAATGGATAAACAGCCTGAATAATTTGCGCGACAACTTCGTCATAAGCGGAACTTTGGAGAAAATCCTCTACAATACACTCAAAAACTTCTGTGATTATCTGATAACAAACAGCAGTGAAGGCAATAAACTTCATATCGCCATAGAAGAAATATTCACGGCCGAAATCGACAGATGTATCGATAAACTGAACACAAATAACGAGTTCAAGGCCAAAATCAATCGTTTCGTCATGGACGTGCTGCACCGTACCGCTTTAAAAGGTGAAGACGTTATTTTGGAACTGGCGCGAAAATTCCTTGAAGGTTTAACAGATGAACAGCTCAACGAACTTGTTTATGCCAAAGTGGAAACAGATATGATATGGATACGGCTCAACGGCTCCATAGTCGGAGGCAGCATCGGTGCTGCAGCTTTCTGGATTTTGGAATTTGTCAAATAAAACTCGAGGTTTTATATTATGAAATTGAATTTAAATCCCTATCAGGTTTTGACTTTCGGTTTTTCCGGCCTGATTTTATGCGGGACTTTTCTGCTGATGCTTCCCATATCTTCACAGGACGGCAGCAGTTTGAACTTTATTGACGCACTGTTTACGGCAACTTCTGCCGTATGCGTCACCGGTCTTATTGTCGTTGATACCGGCACTTATTTTTCCCTGTTCGGACAGATGGTCATAATCATTCTAATCCAAATCGGCGGTTTCGGCATTATGACCATAACCACGATTTTAACACTTCTAATCGGCAAACGCATTCAACTGAAAAACCGACTGCTTGCCCAAGAGTCATTAAATCAGCTGACACTTGGTGGCATTGTCCGCCTTATAAAAATGCTGGTTCAAACCACATTTATCATTGAATTTATCGGAGCTGTAATTCTTTCATTCAGATTATATCCCGATTATGGCAGCAAAGGAATTTTCATGGCTTTCTGGCATTCCGTATCCGCCTTTTGCAATGCCGGTTTTGATATCTTCGGCGGAACAAATATTTTCCGCTACAATACGGACCCGCTGTTTTGTCTTACCATCGCCTTTTTAATTATTATCGGCGGTATCGGCTACAATGTAACGGAAGAAATTTTCATGCGCCGCAGCTGGTGCAAATTCTCACTGCATACAAAAGTCGTACTAATCACTACAGCCGTCCTGCTGATTGTCGGCACAGTCGTCCTGTTTCTCCTGGAATACGGTAATCCACATACAATCGGTAACTGGAATTTCATAGAAAAACTCAACGGTGCTTTTTTTCTGTCCGTAACCTCCCGTACAGCCGGTTATACACTGATGAACACCGGTGCTTTATCGGAGGCCGCTCTGTTTTTTATCATTATTCTGATGTTTTGCGGTGCTTCACCCGGCTCCACCGGCGGCGGGGTAAAAACGACTACCGTTGCTATCATCTTTTCCACAATTTATTCCATTATCCGTGGTAAGGATGAAACAATTTTATTCAACAGACGCATTGAACACGACCTTATTATCAAGGCTCTGACTATCTTTTGCGTGGCTGCATTATTCATTGTCATTGCCACCATGATTTTATGCCTGACGGAAAATTTTTCTTTCATTCAAATTCTGTTTGAAGTAACTTCCGCCCTTGCCACTGTTGGCTTGTCGTCCGGTATTACAGCCGAATTATCCTGTCAGGGCAAAGCTGTCATTATCTTAATGATGTTAATCGGCCGTGTCGGCGTTCTTACTTTTTTAATGGCTATCGCTATGCGCATGGAGAAAAAACCGCATATCGGTTATCCTTCCGAACGCATCGGCGTAGGATAATATGTATTTTTATGGTTTGATTTATTATGATGAAAATTTTTCGACAATTAAATCCCTATCAGATTGTACTTTTAAGTTACGGTGTAATCATCATGATAGGTACTTTTTTATTAATGCTGCCTGTCTCTGTACAGGGAATACCGCCTCTCACTTTCATTGATGCCCTGTTCATGTCGGCTTCATCCGTCTGCGTATCCGGTCTGTCCATCTTTGACATGGGAAAAAATTTCTCCATATTCGGACAGATTGTCGTCATCATTCTCGTACAAATCGGTGCACTCGGTATCATGACCATCACCACTATTCTGGCTGTAATCATGGGCAGACGCATTCAACTTCGCGACAGACTTTTAATTCAAGAGTCTCTGCAGCGCTGGTCGGTAGCCGGTGTTGTCCGCCTTGTTATCGTCATTGTCAAGATGACATTTTTCTTTGAATTTATCGGCGGTCTTGTCCTTACCGTTATCTTCTGGTCCGACTACGGCTTCAGTGCTGTCTACTACGGTTTCTGGCATGCTACTTCGGCATTCTGCAATGCCGGATTTGACATTCTGGGAGGAAGCAATATTTCCAACTACATCTTAAATCCGCTGTTCAATGCCGTTTTATTATTGGAAGTTGTCTGCGGCGGACTAGGTTTTGCCGTCCTTTTGGATATCTATCAGAAACGGTACTGGAAAAAATTCGGCATCAATACGAAAATCGTACTGGCAACAACTGCCATTTTAATTCTTATCGGTACTGCTTTTATCTTCATTTTGGAATACAATAATGAAGGAACGCTCGCTCCATACAATATTTTTGAAAAAATAATGGCAAGTCTTTTTATGGCTTCCATGTCCCGTACCTCCGGTTTTTCCATGCTCGATATGAATGCACTGACTGAACCGACTCTGCTGTTCATCATGTTTTTAATGTTTATCGGCGGTTCGCCTGCATCTACGGGAGGCGGCATAAAAACAACCACCATTGCCGTTATTTTTGCCGCTATCTGGTCATTGATACGCGGCCGCGATGATGTGGTGATTTTTGAACGAACTGTTCCGCCGATTGTTATTTTCCGCGCACTCAGCATATTTTTCGTAAGCGCCAGCGTCGTTTTTCTTACAACGATGTTTCTATGCCTGACGGAAGATATCCCGCTCGGTAAAATATTTTTTGAAGCCGTATCCATGTTCTCCACCGTAGGTCTGCCGACAGGTACGGTCAGTGAAATGCAGCCTTTAAGCCGCGTTGTCATCATTTTTGTAATGCTTATGGGGCGTATCGGCATTATTTCTTTCGGCATGGCACTTGTCATCCGCAAGAAAAAACAGAAAATCCGCTATCCGGAAGATAAATTTATTATTGGTTAATCTAGGAGAAAATACTTAATGAATTTTAATATAAAAATCCCCGGTTCATGCGGGGAACTTGTGCAGGGCATGATTGACGATATCCCTTTTTTAGTTACATGCCCCATTGATATGTACGCTCAGGCAAGTACGTCCAGATATTTTTCGTACCTGCCGTATAAGGCAAAACTTGCTCGCTCCAAAACGCTGGAATACTTGCAGATGCAATCATATGCAAAATTCTGTTTGATGACACAGCTGCTGCCCGGCAAGGGCATGGCCTCAAGCAGTGCCGATATCGCCGCAATCTGCCAGCTCACAGCTCTTTCATGCAATCGGCAGCTGAACGAAAATGAAATCGCTAAAATAGCCGCTGAAATCGAACCGACGGACGGCGTTTTCTGCAAAGGCATCGTCCGCTTTAATCATCTGACTGGCGAAGTTCTTGAACATTTCGGTCTTGCACCCAGACTGAAAATCCTGATGTTCGACTGCGGCGGCAAAATAGACACTCTGTCGTTTAACAGACGGCACGGACTGAAAAAACTGTACCAACAGAATGAAAAAACGGTTAAAGAAGCTATTGACCTGCTGCGCCTCGGATTTAAGGAAAAAAACACCGCTTATATCGGACGCGCCGCCGCCATGAGCGCTTATGCCAACCAGAAAATTCTTTACAAAAAACAGCTGGAAGACATCATGATAATTTCGGAAAATTACAATGCCGTCGGTGTAAATGTCGCTCACAGCGGCACAGTAATCGGCATATTATTCAGCCACGATACAGGAAACGATTTAATCGAAGATTGCCGCCAGAAAATTTTAAGTGACTGCTTTAACCTTACTTACTTAAATCTCGTAAATATGATTTCTGGCGGAATTTTTATAGAAAAGGTGAATGACTAATGCAGAAATTTGAACACGGCGGTGATATCACAGCCGCTATGCGCGAAAACAATTTAGACAAGGTAATGGATTTCTCCGCGAATATCAATCCTTACGGTTTATCCGCCAATATAAAAAACGCCGTTTTGGCTGAACTGGACAATATCGTACACTATCCGCAGCCGAACGCGCAGGATTTATGCCGAAAAATCGGCGAAACCTATAATATCCCCGACGATAAAATTATTGTCGGCAATGGTGCTGTAGAAATCATCTACACGTTATGCCATATTTTAAAACCGAAAAATGTATTGATTGTATCACCCGGTTTCAGCGAATACGAACGCGCTGCCCGCTCTGCCGGTGCTGATATTCACTATGCCATGCTTGATGAAAAACTCGACTTCAATTCGCCGATGCGCGATATAATCGTCAATATCAAAGGCAACGACCTGCTCTTTATCGGCAATCCGAATAATCCTACAGGCACACTGTACATGCTGGAGGATATGGAGCTTCTGATTGAACATGCTGAAAATAACGGCTGCTATGTCGTCGTTGACGAATCATTCATGGATTTCATAAAAACGAGTGAAGCCTTTTCTGTCCTGCCGCTTGTGGAAAAATATCACAATCTGCTCGTATTGCATTCTTTAACAAAATTTTATGCAGTACCGGGTCTGCGTCTCGGCTTTGCTGCTACTGACCATGAAGTACTCGACCCGCTATACAATGCTAAAGATATTTGGAATGTAAATTCACTGGCACAAGCGGCCGGACTTGCCGCACTTGATGACAAAATGTACCAAAGACGCAGTCGTACCTACACCCGTACGGAAATAAACTATCTTTACGAAGAACTGTCCGAATTCAAACAGCTTAAAGTCTACGAACCGACTGTAAACTTCATTCTCGTAAACATCGCTAAAACCGGATTTACAGCAAGCGAGCTACGTCAAAAACTTTTAAACTATAATATCATCATCCGCAACTGCGCCAACTACCCGGGACTTGATGAGAATTACGTCCGCTTTGCCGTAAGGACACGTGAGGAAAACGACGCCCTTATCGATGCACTCGCAGAAATTTTCTAATCCAATCATAATATGTAAAACGAATTTCATTTCTTACTTTTCAACAGAAAAAGCCGTCATTAGTGTAACATAATAAATACAAAATCTACTTATCAGAAAGGAAGATTATTATGCGCAGAAAAGACAGAGAAATAACTAATTTCGATGAAATGATTAACATCATCAACAAATGCGATGTCTGCCGAATTGCATTGAATGATGAGGGGTTCCCGTATATTGTTCCGCTCAATTTCGGCATGGAAATAAAAGACGGACAGGTATTCTTCTATTTCCATTGTGCCACAGAAGGTAAAAAACTGGATTTAATCCGCAAAGACAACAGAGCAACATTTGAATTTGACTGCGAGCATAATTTTATCCTTTATGAAGAAAGAATGAGCTGCACAATGGGCTTTGCCAGCGTCATCGGACACGGAACCATTGAATTCGTACCGGACGAAGACAAATACCGCGCACTTAACATCCTGATGCGCCAATACCATGCAGAGGATTTTAAATTCAATACCGATATGATACCCGTTACAACCGTTTTAAAAATGACCGTTAAGGATATGGTCGGCAAAAGAAGAAACAATATCCATTAATAAAAAGCCAAAATTCTATTTGCCATTCATTTTTCTTTTGAAAGGTCAAAAGAAAAATGAACCAAAAATCACCTAAAGGT
>USIX01000082.1 GCA_900554895.1 uncultured Megamonas sp.
CATCGGCACTGTTCACTACGGAAGGGGTGATACCGTCTTTGCCGATCGGTACAACCGGTTCCATCGTCATGCCTAAAGAACGTAAATATCTTTTCTGTTTGCTTGTAAGTGTATTTTTTATCAAAGAATAACCTCCATTATATTTATTTATTAATTTTTATATTCAAATTCCATTTCGCCGATAAATACGCTGTCGCCTTCTTTAATGCCTTTTTCACGCAGTTTTTCATCGATGCCTTTAAGTCGCCAGATGTACTGGAAGCGGCGGATTGCCTCATCGTTGGCAAAGTTCGTCATGGCTACGAGTTTTTCCAATGATTTGCCGGAAACAATAAAGCCTTTGCCGGACATATCGCGTTTAATCGTGATATCATCATCGGTATCTTCTTCAGCTTTATAGATTTTTTCCGGATTTTCATTTTCAGCTTCTTCTACATATTCCTGAAGCATTTGATATACGCGGCGCATTAAACTGTCAAGACCTTCTTTGGTGGCGGCGGAAACAGGAAATATTTCAAGTCCTTCTTTTTGCGCCATTTCTTCAATACGTTTCAGGTTTTCTGCCGATTGCGGCAAATCCATCTTGTTGGCTGCAATTACCTGATGGCGTTTGGCCAGTTTGGCATTGTAAAGCTCCAGTTCCTTATTGATTTTGTAGAAATCCTCTACAGGGTCGCGTCCCTCAATACCGGAAGCATCAAGTACATGAATGATGACTTTTGTCCGTTCAATATGGCGCAGAAAATCATGACCGAGACCGATGCCTTCAGAAGCACCTTCAATAAGACCCGGAATATCCGCCATTACGAAATTTTGAGCGTCACCGAGACTTACGACACCGAGAACCGGCGTTATTGTCGTAAAATGATAATCGGCAATTTCCGGACGGGCCGCTGAAACACTGGCTATGATACTGGATTTTCCGACACTCGGATAACCGACAAGACCGACATCCGCAAGCAGTTTGAGTTCTAAGAGCAGTGTACGGCCTTCACCCGGTTCGCCCAGTTCGGCAAATGTCGGTGCACGGTTGGCACTGGTAGCGAATTTTGCATTGCCGCGACCGCCGCGACCGCCTTTGGCAACGATTGCTTCATCGCCTTCATGTACGAGGTCGGCCAGCACTTCGCCTGTTTCAGCATCTTTGACGAGTGTTCCTGCCGGTACTTTTATTATACAGTGCGGTGCATTTTTGCCGTACTGATTTTTTATATCACCATTGCCGCCGTTTTTGCCCACGAATTTGCGATGATAGCGAAAATCGAGCAGTGTATTCATATTGCGGTCGACTCTTAAAATAACGTCTGCGCCTCGGCCGCCGTCACCGCCGCTTGGGCCGCCTTTCGGCACGAATTTTTCACGGCGAAAAGCGGATTTTCCATGTCCGCCGTCGCCGGCTTTTACGATAATTTTTGTTCTGTCAATAAATTGCATTGCATTCCTACCTTATTATATAAAATAAAAACTAAAAATATTCTATGGCACTAAACATACCAAAAAAACACGATTTTGTAAATAGTATAGCATTTTTGTAGTATAATATAAATAGGAAAGAAAATGCAAGTGTATTTCATTGCTGAACCATGTGCTTTGTGTTAGAATATATATCTATGAATTATGAATTTAATTATGATTTTGATATGAAAGGAAGAGTTCTTCTTGAATTTTCGTAAAGCTGATATTTTAGGCATTGAAGTTGCTTCGCTCACTATGCAGGAGGCAGTGACTGCAGCGGAAAAATTTATGGACGGCAAAGTGCCGCGTCTGATTGTTACGGCCAATGCCGAGATGATAATGCGTACCACGCATGATGATGAATTAAAAAATATTTTGAATACGGCCGACCTGGTTGTACCGGACGGAGCAGGAACCGTATGGGCATCGAACTATCTGGGGGTAGAGATGCCGGAGCGCGTTGCCGGTTTTGATTTGGTGCAAAATCTGTTTGCTAATGCTCCGGCTAAAAAACGTAGAATATTTTTCTTTGGTTCTGCGCCTGGCGTGGCGGAGAAGGCAAAGGCAAAAGCCGAAAAGGATTTTCCGGGTATTCAGATTGTCGGTGTGCGTGACGGTTATTTTAAACCGGAAGATGAACCGGCCATTATTGAACAGATAAAAAAGGCTCAGCCGGATTTGCTTTTGGCGGCACTCGGTGTCCCGAAACAGGAAAAATGGCTTAAAGCGCATATGGAGGAAATCGGCTGTCCGCTTTCCATAGGAGTTGGCGGTACGTTTGATGTCATGGCGGGAGTGATGAAAAGAGCACCGCTTTGGATGCAAAAGGCAAAATTGGAATGGCTGTTCCGCGGTATGCTTCAGCCGAAGCGTATCGGCAGACTGATGGCTTTGCCGCGCTTTGTATTTGCAGTAAAATCATATAAAAAAATGGTTAATAAAAAAGCTCTAAATGGGTAGACAAACATTTGGGGCTAGAATATAATTGGTGTAAAGGATTGTATTAAAAAAATAATATTTATAGGAGGGGTTGGAGTGTTGAGATTACCCATTGTTAAAGAAGGGTTCCCGTTTATTGGAATAGGTTTAGTGGTTACCTTTCTTCTGGGTTATTTTGTGCATCCTATAGTTGCTGTTTTTCCGGGCGTATTGACGGCGTTCTTCACATATTTTTTCCGCAATCCGCGCCGCAATATTCCACAGGAAAAAAATATTCTCGTATCTCCTGCTGACGGGACCGTAATGGAAATTTCCGATGTAGAAAATGACGAATTTGTCAAAGCACCGGCTCGCAAAGTAGTTATCTTCTTATCGGTATTCAATGTGCATGTAAATCGCAGCCCGATGGCAGGTGAAATCAAATGTCAGCAATACAGTTGCGGTAAATTTGACCCTGCATATAAAAAAGATGTGGGCTTTGAAAACGAACGCCATATGATTGGCATTGAAAACGGTGATTTTCGTATTACAGTAACTCAGATTGCAGGTATTTTGGCACGCCGGATTGTTTCTTGGGTTACACTTAATGACGGTCTTACAAAAGGTGAACTGTACGGTATGATTAAATTCGGTTCATGTACGGAAGTTGTAGTGCCGAAAAATGTGGAACTGCTCGTAAAAAAAGGCGATAAAGTCGTCGGCGGAGAAACAATTATCGGGAGGATTAAAAATTAATGAATTATAGAGTGATTATACCAAATATGTTTACATCGGCAAATTTGGTATTTGGCATGTGTTCAATTATTTCAACGTATTCTGGAAATATTTTCTGGGGAGCCGTTTTTATTCTGCTTGCCTTAATGGCGGACGGCATGGATGGACGAACGGCTCGTTTTTTTGGTGTGAGCAGTGAAATGGGCAAGGAAATGGATTCGCTTTGCGACTGTGTTTCCTTCGGTGCGGCTCCGGGTTTTCTGGCTTATGCGTTTGTTCTGCACAACTTCGGTCTGCTCGGCTGGGTTTGCGTGATTATCTATGCCGTATGCGGTATGTGGCGACTGGCACGCTTCAATGTAAATGCTTCCGTAATACACGGTTATTTCATGGGCGTGCCTATTCCGGCGGGCGGTTGCCTGATTGCTACATGGGTGCTGCTTTCTACGGCGATAAACATTACACCGCAGATGCAGATAGAAGCACTCGGTTATGCTCTGCCTGTGCTTATTTTAATAGATGGTTATCTGCTCGTCAGCACATTTAAATATCCGGATTTTAAAGGTAAAGGCGAAAAAATCAGCAAATTTGCTCTGATTATCGTGGCGGTATTTGCCGTATGTGTGTTATATTTTGGTCGTGAAGCCATTGGCTACGCAATTTTATTTGATATTTTCATTTCTTATGCGTTGCTGGGTATTTTAAATACTGTATTTACTTTTTTCGGCCGTAATTGATAAAATAAAGAGCTAAAGGGGATTTATATGCTTATTCTTGATTGGATTATGGTGCCGATACAGGTAATAATTTTTTTGTTTACCGTGTATTATTTTTTAATCGGTGTAAACGGATTGTGGCGCCGTAAGGAAAAGAAAATATTGACTCCGCAAAAAAGTTTCGCCGTAATTGTGGCCGCTCATAATGAGTCGGCGGTAATCGGCCAGCTTGTGGATAATCTTAAAGCACTTGATTATCCGCAAAAACTGTACGATATTTTCGTTATTGCGGATAATTGCAGCGATAATACGGCACAGATTGCCCGCGACTGCGGTGCGATTGTCTGTGAACGTTTTAATGATAAGGAAAAAGGCAAGGGCTTTGCGCTGGAATGGATGTTTGCCAAATTGTTCGAGATGGAGCGTCAATATGATGCTGTAGCTATTTTTGACGCGGACAATCTGGTGGATAAACGTTTTCTGCTGGAAATGAACAACCGTCTGTGTAAAGGCGATAAGCTCGTTCAGGGATATCTTGATTCCAAAAATCCGTATGATACGTGGGTTTCCGGTACTTTTTCCATTGCCTTTTGGGTTATTGACCATATCTGGCATCTGGCGAAAACAAATATCGGTCTTTCCTCCGTGCTTGGCGGTACGGGCATGTGCATTACGACGGATGTATTGAAAAGACACGGCTGGGGTGCAACATGCCTCACGGAAGATATGGAATTCACCATGAAATCTCTGGTGGAAGGCATTAAGACAACATGGGCCCATGATGCTATCGTCTATGATGAAAAACCTCTTACGTTCAAACAGTCTTGGAACCAGCGTAAACGCTGGGCACAGGGACAGTTTGACGTAGCGCACCGTTTTATTCCGAAGATGCTTAAAGAGGGTATTCGCCGCCATGACATCCGCATTTTAGACGGCTGTCTTCATTTATTGCAGCCGCATTTCCTGCTGATATCTACTTTGTACGTTATTTTGTCATATGTGCAGATGGGTACGGGTTATCCTCTGTTTACGAACATTTATCAGTTCATTCCGTCCAATCTGCTTACAGTAATCACGATGGGACAGTACATTCTGCCTATAATCATACTGGCTAAAATCCGTGTAAAATGGAAAGCTTGGTTTTATCTGATTTTGTATCCGGTATTTATTTACAGCTGGATACCGATTGTATTTTTAGGTTTTCTGCATCGCAATGACCATGAATGGTCGCATACGAAACATACGCGCGCAGTCAGCTACGACGAACTGACCCGCTGAGAAATAGAGCATCAATCACTTGACAATGTTGAATGATTGGTGCTTGTTTTTTGTTAAATAAAAAAGGTATTTTTGTTTCTGTATAAATTTGTGTTATAATTTTGATGTTGGAATATAAATCAAAATAGGAATAAGGAGGAATTTTTTTGTTTGAATTGGTAGTAAACGGAGCTTTTGAAGCAGCTCACCGTTTAGTGGACTATCCGGGAAAATGCAATAGACTGCATGGACACAGCTGGACTGTAGAAATGTCTGTTGTTGGAAATAAATTAAATAAAATAGGTATGGTGGCAGATTTCAAAACATTGAAAGCTATGCTTATGGAAGTATTGGATGGTATGGACCATCAGTATTTGAATGAACTGGCACCGTTTAATAAAATCAATCCGACGGCCGAAAATCTGGCACAATATATTTATAATGTATTGAAACAGCAGGAAATTTTTGACGGGACGGTAAAACTTAATTACATTAAAGTTTGGGAGTCGCCGAAATCTGCCGTTATTTACAGAGAGGACGTATAAAGTGGATTTTGGAATTTCGGAAATTTTTTCTTCAGTGCAGGGTGAGGGAAAGTATGTAGGCTGCCGACAGTTATTTATTCGTTTAATCGGCTGTAATATGGACTGTCCGTATTGTGATACGAATACGCTGGCACATGTCAAATCTGTTCCCTGTTTGCTGGAGGCAGTGAATGCTTATCAAGGAAAATTGAAACTCGCCAATCCTGTAAAAATTGAAGATGTATTGCCGTATATAAAATATCGTCTGCATTTTCCGTATCATTCGGTGAGCATAACAGGGGGAGAACCGCTGTTATTTACAGATTTTATCCGTATGCTGGCAGATGAAATAAAATCTTTTAACGTACCGTTGTTTCTGGAAACGAACGGCACACTGCCGGAGCAGCTGAAAAAAGTAATAGATATCGTAGATATCATTAGTATGGATATGAAACTGCCAAGCGACGTACAAAAGGAATACTGGCAGGCGCATGAGAATTTTCTGCGTATTGCGGCGCAAAAAGATGTTTATGTCAAAATTGTAGTTTCACACCAGTCGAAAGAAGAAGACTTTATTAAGGCGATTGATATCATTAAAAACATAAATGAAAATATTCTTCTTGTATTGCAGCCTATAACGCCGCTGGGCGGACTGCAGGAGGCGCCGCCGCAGAAAATGCTTGAATGGCAGGATTTGGCAATGCGGACGTTGAGAAATGTACGCGTAATTCCGCAGACGCATCGTTTATTGAACTTACGTTAGAATAAGCAGAAAGTTGGTGTTTTAGTGCGGATATTATTAGTGAATGACGACGGTATTCAGGGTGAAGGTCTTTTGGTTTTGGCAAGAGAACTTGCCGGCCGGCATGATGTATACGTCTGTGCACCGAATAAAGAACAAAGCGGTATGTCGCAGGCTTTATCCGTGGGTGTACCGCTACGGGTGAACAATGAAAATATCGGTCTGCCGGTGAAAAAAGCATTTAGTATTGACGGCAGACCGGCGGACTGTACGAAACTGGCACTGGAGATACTGCTGAAAGACAAGCAGATAGATATGGTTATTTCCGGTATCAATAAGGGTGCCAATCTCGGGACAGACGTACTTTATTCCGGTACGGTCGGAGCGGCGCTGGAAGGATATAATCACAACGTCCGTTCGCTGGCCGTATCCGTTTCCGCTAAATCGGCAGTGTCGTTTGAGCAAATAGCAAAAATCGTTGCCGAAAAACTTGATTGTTTTTATCAGACAGGAGAAAAATTCATGTATAATATAAATTTTCCTCTTGAACTGAATAGTGATAAAATAGAATTTGTGTTTACAAAGCAGGGCTTCCGCCGCTATGAAAACGAATTTCACACTGTCGTTTTATCTGATGGTTCCGTTGCCTATAAAATGCAGGGAAACGCTCAGGATATCGGCAATGATGAGTTTACGGATATTGCGGCTGTGAAGCGGGGCTGTATTTCAGTAACGCCTTTGACTTTAGAACGTACAGACTTTGTAAAACTGAATGAGTTGAACAGTTTAAAGTAAATTGGAGGTATTGGTTAATGAAATCTGTGATAAAAGATATTACGTTGGCACCATCTGGTCATGACAAAATTGCATGGGTAAAAAACTTTATGCCTGTACTTCGTCATATTGATGAGGAATATTCCAAAACAAAACCGTTTGTGGGTAAACGTATGGTTATGACAATGCATCTTGAAGCAAAAACGGCTTATTTGGCGCTTGTGCTGAAAAATGCCGGTGCGGAAGTAATTGCAACAGGCAGCAATCCGTTGTCTACGCAGGATGATGTTGTAGCAGCTCTTGTGGAGGACGGCATAACCGTTTTTGCCAAATATGACTGCACACCGGAAGAATATGACGAATATATTGATATGGCACTTGCTACGAAACCGGATATGATTATGGATGACGGCGGCGATTTGGTATATCGTATTCACAATCAGCATCCGGAACTTATTCCGCATATTATCGGCGGCAGTGAAGAAACGACGACGGGTGTTATCCGTGACAAAGCGCTTGCTAATGAAGGAAAACTGAAGTTCCCGATGCTGGCGGCAAATGATGCTTACTGTAAATATTTGTTTGATAACAGATACGGTACGGGACAATCCACATGGGACGGCATTATGCGTACGACTAATCTCGTTGTTGCCGGAAAGACGGTTGTTATTGCCGGTTACGGCTGGTGCGGTAAAGGCGGTGCAATGCGTGCAAAAGGCCTCGGAGCAAATGTCGTTATCACCGAAATTGACCCGATTAAAGCGATTGAAGCCGTATTTGACGGTTTCCGCATTATGCCGATGAAGGAAGCGGCAAAAATCGGTGATATTTTCCTCACACTTACAGGTGACGTCAATGTCATCGACGCAGAAGATTTTGCTGTCATGAAAGACGGCGCAATGCTCGCCAATTCCGGTCATTTTGATGTGGAAATCAATAAAAAAGCATTGTTGGAAAATTCCGTATCGCACAGAACAGTACGCAAAAATATTGAAGAATACGTACAAAAAGACGGACGCAGACTGTATCTTTTAGCTGAAGGCAGACTTGTAAATCTTGCGGCAGGCGACGGTCATCCGGCTGAAATCATGGATTTATCATTTGCGGTACAGTTCTTCAGTGCACTGCACATTGTAAATCATCATAAGGAATTGGAAAATAAAGTTTATGTCATGCCGGAAGAAATCAATACGGAAATCGCTAAAATCAAATTAAAAGATTTGGGGATTTCCATTGACGAACTGACACAGGAACAGTACGATTATTTGAACAAAGCAAATTAAGCATTCGTTCATTTTTTCTTTAAGTTTCAAAGAAAAATGAACAATAGATATAAATAGAGGATTAACTATGAATATTTTAATTAAAGATGTAAATGCCATCCTGCCGGAGGGCGTGGTGAAACAGACGGATATTGTCGTGAAAGATGATAAAATCATGTCCGTCGGCACCGCTCCGACGGAATTTACCGCTGATAAAGTTATCAGCGGCAAGGATAAACTGGCAACGCCCGGTTTTGTCAATGCGCATACGCACGTGTCCATGACGCTTCTGCGCAGTTATGCAGATGATATGCAGCTTATGGACTGGCTGGAAAATAAAATCTGGCCGATTGAAGCAAAAATGAAAAAAGAGGATATTTACTGGGGCGCAATGCTCGGTATTGCTGAAATGCTCAAAGGCGGTACAACTGCTTTTGCCGATATGTACGGCGATATGGAGCAGGTTGCGCAGGCTTGTATTGATACGGATATCCGTGCTGTGCTTTCACGCGGTATGATTGGTGTTGCACCGAACGGTATGCAGGCATTGGAGGAGAATAAAGAGCTTTTCCGTGATTTCAACAATGCCAATGATGGCAAAATTACGGTAATGTTCGGGCCGCACGCGCCGTATACCTGTCCGCCGGATTTTCTGCGCAAGGTTATAGCGGCGAGTGAAGAATACAATGCTGAAATTCATATTCATCTGGCTGAAACGAAAGGTGAAGTGGAAAACTGCCTGAAAGAGTACGGAAAAACGCCGATTGCCCTGATGGAAGAAGTCGGTATTTTAAATCGTGGCGTCCTGGCGGCGCATTGTGTCCACGTTACGGACGAAGATATTGCTATCATGAAAAAGCATAATGTAAGAGTAGCACATAATCCGGGCAGCAATATGAAACTTGCCAGCGGCGTTGCCCCTGTGCCGAAAATGCTTGCGGCAGGTCTTTGCGTCGGTCTGGGTACAGACGGAGCTTCCAGTAATAATAATCTTGATATGCTTGAAGAAATCAATCTGGCGACGCTTTTGCACAAGGTTCATAACCTTGACCCGCTGGCTGTTCCTGCATTTAAAGGTGTGCAGATGGGGACGCAGTACGGAGCTGAAGCTGTCGGTATCAAAAATGCAGGCTTGATTAAGGAAGGCTATAAAGCCGATATCGTATTGTTCGATTTAAATGAGCCGCAGTGCTGTCCGCGCCATGACTTGATTTCGCTTTTGGCCTACAGTATGAATTCTTCCATGGTCGACACTGTACTTGTTGACGGTAAGGTACTGGTGGAAAACAAACAGTTCACTACAATTGATGAAGAAAAAATCAAATATGAAGCAAATCGCTGTACGAAAAATTTGCTGAATAGATGATATGAATAATCTCCGGTAATTAAAAAAATAATTATCGGAGATTTATTATTGATAATCATATAAAAATATACTATATTGGGAAACAGTCATAATCTGTTTCTAGCATTTGGACTGACCGCCTATACC
>USIX01000083.1 GCA_900554895.1 uncultured Megamonas sp.
CCAAATATATAATTATCAATCGTGTGGGACGAATACGAATTTCCAAATATTATGAGGAACCGTCATGAACAGGTTGAAATCAGACAGCGGCTTTATTGCCGTAGATATGCTTATTATTATAGCTGTGCTTACAGCAACTGCTGTTTTGTGGTTGTCGGCGGAAAGACTGCTTGCGGCCCAGCAGCAGAATTTTTACCGGACAGCTGCGGTTTTTCTGGCAGAGGGAGAATTGAATGAATTGGAATATGATGTGGAAAATGATTTATTTGCAGATTTGGCTGATGAACAGATAAATTATAATAACCAGCATTTTACAGTACAAAAAGAGATAACGGAAAAAGAAATTGAATATTTATTAAGTGTAAAGGTAGTATGGCATTATGAAAACAGTTTACAGACTTATCAGCAGGAAAGGACTATTTTTAAACGATGAGAGCGGATTGGTTTTCGGCAATATGCTGATAATAATGGCAGCTGCCTGTTCATTAATGCTGACGATTTTAGTATTGGCACATGCTATAGTCAATTTCTTCGTCGATTACGTGGATACGTGGATGCTGCAAAATGAAACACGCCGTATATTTGAAGATATGATAACGGAGATAGAATATGCCGATAAAGTAGAGTATAAGGAAAAATCGTCAACGAAGAAAGAATTAATAATATCAACGCGCCGTAGAGCTGCGGCAATGCCGAATGAAACGGAGAAATATCTGTCGTTTTTGCGTGAAGGACCGACAATGTACCGCAATGAACTGTCAAAATTAAATGAAAATCTGTATACAGTGCGTTCTACGCAGCCTTTGAACAGTGAAAATTATTTCGGTACGAATAAGATGAATTTTACATTTAAAAAGTTGCAGAGAAATTTATTTGAACTGGAATTTACAGGTTATTCGTATACAACAGATAAAACCGTTACACTGCATACTGTTATATTGAACCGTTTTATAGGTGAGAAAAATGATACGTGATGAGCAAGGTATGCTGGGTATAAGCGGATTGATTGTTTTATGCGTACTCAGTATGATTATTTATTATCTGCATGATTTGTATCTGCAGGAGGAACAGACCGTGACGGTTTTACAGAAAAGCGCTGCGGCGCGCAATTTTACTGTAAGTGAAGCGTCAAAATTAATAGCTTCATATGAACAAGACGAGAATTTATGGATGAGAGATATTGATAAAGCTGTAGATAAATACGATTTAGCAGATGGTGTGGCAGTCGATACGAGACGAGAAAAAACAAATCAATCTGAGGATGTGCTGATTAATGCCTATTTAGTACATTATCAGGATGATATATACATTTTGATAGTGGAAAGTACGGTTGAAGACATTACTAATCAGATTTGCATTTATTTGATGAGGAAAGATGATGAAATTATTGTTGAACGCTGGGAACGTTAGATTGAAAATCATATCTGGCCTAAAAAATATATTTAGAAAAAATTATAATCATTTTGTACTGCTTTTAGCCAAAAGGAATGATTTGTATTTGGCGGAGGTAATATATACAAAAATGCAAAATGAATATAAGATACTGGCATTAGCACATGAGAAAAAAAGATATGATGATGAATTTTTTTATCAGGAGGCATTATATCATTTTTGTCGTGACAGAAATTTGAAGAAACTGCCTGTATTTATTGCTTTAGATGATGAAATGGTGATAATAAAGCAATTTGATTTTCCGAAGATGCCGCTTGATGATGCCAGAAAAGCCATCGATTGGGAGATGGAAGAGTGGAAGAAAGATTACAGCTATAACTACTGTTTAAGACCGAGTGATGAATTTTATCATATACAAGCAGTTATGATTGCCCGAAAATATTTAGATGACTGGCGGCAGATAATTGACCAGCAGAATTTGAGGCTGGCAGAGATTTTCTTTACAGCTGAATTGAATGATGAAACAGGAAATTTTGTTGTAGAGACTGCTGAGGACGATAGATTTACCGATAAAGTTATATGGACAAAAATCAAACAAGCTTTATATTGTTTATCTATCCGCCGGGAACTAATACTGGATAATTTTCGGTTAACGTATTTAAACTGGAGCAATATCAGTATTGTGATTGGCGTCTGTATGATTGTCTGCAGCAGTTTTATGGCGGGTTTTTATTTATATAATTATTATCAGATGAAGGAACAGCAGAAGGTTTTAAGTGAACAGCTTTATTTAAAACAGGAAGATAAAGTATTGATAGAAGCGCTAAAAGAACAGGAAAATATGATAAAAGCCAAACAGGAAAAATTGAAACGGGCATATAAAAATGATGTTTTACTGTATCCGCTATTAGTAAATCTCAGTGCTGAAACTTCAGACGGAGTGAAATTGGTAAGCGTCAGTGTTGAAGAAAAACAGGTGGAATTGAAAGGAAAATCCGTAAGTTATGAAGCTTTAGCCGATTATAAGACCCAGCTTGCGAAAATAAAATTTATCAACAATATAAAAGTAGATGATACAAAATTGAATGAAAAGGATAATCTGATTGATTTCAATATTTATATTGATGAGGTACGGGAAAATGAATAAGCGTGACTACAGATATATGATTATGACAGCAGGATTAATAGTGGTATGGATAATACTGCTGTTTTTTTGTGTTTATAAACCGCTGACGGCGGGGATTGATGAACTGGATAGACAGATACAGAAAAACAGTTATGAACTGGAGGAAATGAATAATTTTGCACTGATACATAATAACGATTTGACAGCTTATCAAAAACAGCTTGCGGTAAATTTATCCGTTTTGGAACAGAAAATTCCCTCTGATATGGCAACCGATGAAACGGTGCAGCAAATAAGTCAGGCGGCGCAAACGGCGGATGTGGTGATAACTTCATTGAAAATACAGCCGGCGGAAAAAAAGGAGAATATCTTGATACAGAATATTGACATATCATTAAAGGGTAATTATTTTTCTTTATTGGCGTTTTTGCGCAGTGTAAATCTGTTTACCCGCACAGTAATTGCCAGACGGGGAATAGTAAGTGCGGAAAATGATACTTTGGTATGTAATTTGACTTTACAAATCTATACAGATAATTATAATAGATAGGTACAAGGATTTTTGTCCATGCGCGTAGAATATAACAGGTAACTTTTAACTTTGTGGATAGGGGAATTTTGGTATGCTGATACAGATAGAGGGTCTTGTAAAAACCATAGGTATATTGGATATCATTGATATTTTAATAGTAGCTTTTATTTTATATCGCGTGTATAAAATGGTGGAGAATACCAGAGCGATAACACTGACAAAAGGGCTGCTGGTTTTATTGGCATTAACCATAGTGACAAGCTGGCTGGAGCTGCATGCTATAAACTGGCTGCTGCAAAAAGTTGTTACCTTACTATTCGTAGCATTGCCTATTGTATTTCAGCCGGAATTACGCAGGGCTTTGGAACATATCGGTGAAGGAAGATTTTTTAAGCGTTCCGTACTGTTGAATTACGAAGAGGCGTGTTCACTCGTATCTGAGCTGACAACGGCCGTTATGAAGATGTCGTCAACGAAAACGGGGGCATTAATCGTACTGGAACGCAATATAGGACTGAATGATATCTGTGCCAGCGGTATTCACATTGACGGCATAGTAAGTGCAGAGTTTCTGCTCAATGTGTTTATTCCGAATACTCCGCTGCATGACGGAGCGGCTGTTATCCGCGGTAATCGCCTTATATCTGCAGGATGCCTTCTGCCGCTTACTGATAACAGGTCGCTCAGTACGGAGCTCGGTACACGCCACCGTGCCGCTATCGGTCTTTCGGAACAGTGTGATGCTGTAATCGTTATCGTCAGTGAAGAAACAGGTACTGTTTCCGTTGCAGAGGCGGGTCGTATTTTCCGTCATCTGGATGCACAGCAGCTGGAACAGTATTTAATGCCAATCTTTTCACCGCGCAAAACAACATTGCAGGATGTTGTCTTGAAATGGAGGCAGAAAAAATGATAAGTTTTTTTAGAAAAAATCTTCCTGAAAAATGTTTAGCTTTAGTTGTTGCGATTGGCTGTTGGATTTTCGTTATGAATGACCAGAACCCGCAGATAGAAAATACGTATACGGTGCCAATCAGTATTACAAATGCACCGGAAGGATATCAGATTTCTAAAGATGTTGAAAATGTAAAGATGAGGGTACGCGCGCCGCGTTCACTGTTTTCCAGCATAGATGAAACGAATTTCAAAGCTTATGTGGATTTAAACGGTGTGGAAAGCGGCATGCAGGAATTACAGATACAGACTGTTTTGCCGAGCGGTTTTGAACTTGTATCTTTAGGCCCTACTAAAATAACCCTTAATGTTGACAAAATTGAGCAGAAACAGGTACCTGTCCGTTTGAATTTATCCGGTATTCCGGGTGATGGTAAAGTTGTCGCCAGTGTGGACCAGTCGCTTCAGGATATAACGGTTGAAGGACCTGTAAGCGTTTTAAACCAGGTTACGGCAGCCGTCGGCTATATCGGTGTCAATGGCAATACTGAAAATTTCAGTGTAACGGTACCGCTTATAGCTGTTAATGATAAGGATAAGGAAATTGAAGGCGTACATCTATTGCCGAAGACGGTTGATGTGTCGATTATTCTGGCACGCGGTCTGAATACAAAGGTTATTGATATAAAACCTACGCTCATGTCTGATTTGTCAAATGACTATATTTTAAAATCAGTAAGAGTTGAACCGGAAAAGATTGAAGTAAGCGGTAATATCGATATTATCGGAAATATGACGTATCTGGCAACGGAAAATATTTCTCTGGCGGATATGTCGGCTCCGACAAAGAAAACGGTAAATCTTGTTATTCCGGACGGAGTGACGGCTTCTGTTCAGACGGCGGTCGTTACTGTAGAAATCACTAAAAAAGACAATAGTGCGGTAAAAACGGAACACGAAGCCAATAAAACATGAATTGATTAGATAGAGGAATTTTAAATGATAAGAATAAAAAATTTTAATGTACCATTTAATGATGTATCCCCTATTGATGTTCTGGCGGCTAAACGTTTAAAATTACCACCTCAGGCAATTTCTGAGGTGGTAATTGTGCGTAAAGGCATTGATGCCAGACGATACAAAGGGGCGCCCATAAATTTTGTCTATATTTTAGATGTAAAAGTAAATATTGCCGAAAAAAAGGTAATGGTCAAATTGAAACATGATAAGAATGTGGAAATTGTACAGCCCAAAACGGCAGAGCCCGTTAAACCTGTAAAGAAGAGAAAAGATAATAGACCTGTTGTTGTCGGCTTTGGCCCGGCAGGAATGTTTTGTGCTCTGATTTTAGCGCAAAACGGCTGTAATCCGCTTATATTTGAGCGCGGCTGTGATGTGGATACGCGCCACCAAGATATAGAAAACTTCTGGAAAGGCGGTGAGCTGAAGGAGAATTCCAATGTTCAGTTTGGTGAAGGAGGCGCAGGCACTTTTTCTGACGGAAAATTGACAACGCGTATAAACGATAGTAAAATCAGCGATGTGCTCAATGCTTTCGTTGAAGCAGGAGCGCCGCCGGAAATAAAATATCTGCACAAACCGCATATCGGTACGGATATACTGCGTACCGTAGTAAAAAATATCCGCAAGAGAATAATTTCGCTTGGCGGGGAAATACATTTTAATTCACTTGTAACGGATGTAATCGTAAAAAATGACAAAGTGGCGGGTATAGAGATAAACCGCACAGATAAATATGATTGTTCGGAAGTTTTTTTCGGTATAGGACACAGTGCTAGAGATACGTATAAAATGCTGTTGGCAAAAGGACTGTCCATGCAGGCAAAACCGTTTGCCGTCGGTGTGCGCATCGAGCATCCGCAGTCACTCATCGATGAAGCGCAGTACGGTACGGATGCAGGCAGCCCGTTACTGCCTGTTGCTGATTATGCGCTGACTTACAATAATAAACAGAAAGGACGCAGTGTATATTCATTCTGTATGTGTCCGGGCGGACAGGTTGTAGCGGCAGCTTCGGAAAAAGGCCGTGTCGTTGTTAACGGCATGAGCAATTACAGACGCAACTCCGGCATAGCCAACAGTGCGCTGCTTGTAAATGTTACGCCGGATGATTTCGGTCATGATGTGCTGGACGGTATTGCTTTTCAGCGTCATTATGAAGAATTGGCGTTTATCTGCGGCGGCAGAAATTATTATGCACCGGTGCAGAGTGTCGGCGATTTTCTGCAGAATAAGACAGGTTCCGATAATTTTTTGACGGAACCGACATACAGACCGGGTATCATGCTCTGCAATCTGCGTGACTGTCTGCCTGATTTTACAGCGCAAATGCTGGCAGAAGC
Source organism: uncultured Megamonas sp. (assembly GCA_900554895.1). Taxonomy (GTDB): domain Bacteria; phylum Bacillota; class Negativicutes; order Selenomonadales; family Selenomonadaceae; genus Megamonas; species Megamonas gallistercoris. The sequence continues at coordinate 6,308 of USIX01000083.1, forward strand.
TTTGCCGCATTTTGATAGAAAAATTCCCGGCTTTGCCGATGAACGAGCCGTTATGACAGGCGTGGAAATGCGCTCTTCCGCTCCGTGCCGCATTGTGCGCAATCGTGATAATTATATGTCTGTAAATGTGGCAGGCTTTTATCCAATCGGTGAAGGTGCAGGCTACGCCGGCGGCATAATGAGTGCTGCTGTAGACGGCGTAAATGCCGCTTATGCGTATTTAACAAAAGCAGAGTGAAAATAAAAATTTTGCATAATTAAGTGTATAAAAGATAATCATTTCAATAAAGAGAAAAGGAAATACAGTGAATGAGAGAATTTATAAAGATAAAAATCACGCCGAAAGGTGAACGCGCTGCGCGTCATGGTCATCCGTGGGTATTTAGTGATGAGATAATCAATGTGGATGGAGAATATAAAAACGGTGATTTAGTTGATGTTTATAGCAGCAAGGATAAGTATCTGGGAACAGGTTTCATTAATGATAATTCCAAAATCCGTGTACGTATTATTTCGACAAATGCCAATGATAAATTTGATGAAGCTTTCTGGCAGCGCAGAGTGCAGTATGCACTTGATTATCGCCGTCAGGTTATGGGTGAGGACTTTAACTGTTGCCGTCTGATTTTCGGTGAAGCGGATAATTTCCCAGGTCTTACAGTGGACAGATTTGAAGATGTACTGGTGGCACAGGTTTTATCGCTCGGTATCGAACTGCGCAAGGATATTATTTTTGCGAAAATAATTGAAATCATGCGCAGCTACGGTGAAGAAATTAATTGTCTGTATGAACGTAATGATGTCAAAATCCGTAAATTGGAAGGTATGGAAGAATATAAGGGATTTTATAAAAATCCGCTGTTTGATGAAAAGAAAGAACATACGACATTTGTAATTACGGAAAACGGCATAAAATACAATGTAGATGTAGAAAACGGACAGAAAACAGGATTTTTCCTCGATCAGAAATACAACCGTCGAGCTGTAGCTCATCTGGCAAGAGGAAGAAAAGTATTAGACTGCTTTACGCATACGGGAGCATTTGCTTTAAACGCCGCTATGGGCGGAGCGCAGAACGTCACGGCTGTGGATATTTCTCAGGAAGCCGTAGATATGACGACGAAAAATATCGAAATGAATGATTTGACTAATGTTACGGCAGTAAAGGCGGATGTATTTAATCTGCTTACTAAATTGATTGAAGAGAAAAATAAAGATTATGATTTTATTATTTTGGACCCGCCGGCATTTACAAAATCGCATGCTACGGTAACGAATGCGTACCGCGGATATAAAGATATAAATCTGCGGGCTATGAAACTTCTGCCACGCGGCGGCTATCTGGCGACATGTTCTTGCTCTCATTTTATGAAAGAGGATTTATTCCTGAAAATGTTGAATGAAGCAGCTTCCGATGCAAAAGTGACGCTGCGACAGATTGAAGCACGTCAGCAGTCGCCGGACCATCCGATTGTATTCGGCATACCGGAAACGTATTATCTTAAATTTTATCTGTTTCAGATTGTGTAATTGAAATAAAAAAGGAACATTTCTTTTTAGAAATGTTCCTTTTTTTATAATTTGATTTTTAGAATAAGCCCGTAATTTTGCCGTTAATATCAATATCCATATTTTCGGCAGCCGGTTTTTTCGGCAGTCCAGGCATCGTAAGTACATTGCCTGTAAGAGCCACGATAAAGCCTGCGCCGGCACTGATGCGCAGTTCGCGTACAGTGATTTTAAAACCGGACGGTGCACCGAGTTTTGTCTGGTCATCGCTTAAAGAGTATTGGGTTTTTGCCATGCAGATTGGCATTTTATCAAGTCCTGCCGCTTCGAGTTCAGCAATTGTTTTTTCAACAGCAGGTGTGTAGTTTACACCGTCCGCACTGTAGATTTTGGTGGCGATTGCATTGATTTTATTTTTGATTGTATCGTTTTCGTCGTACATATAATGGAAGTCGGACGGTTTTTCGGCAGCTTCAATGACTTTTTGGGCAAGGTCAATAGCACCTTCGCCGCCTTTTGCCCAGGCCTCGGAAATGCTGACGGATGCTCCCATGCTTTCGCAGAGCGTTTTGAGTTCTTTGAGTTCGTTTTCCGTATCCGTAGGGAAAGCGTTGATGGCAACGACAATCGGCAGACCGAATTTATGAATGTTTTCAATATGTTTAGCAAGGTTTGTCATGCCTTTTTTGAGTGCTTCGATATTTTCCGTAGCAAGCTGCGTTTTAGCCAGTCCGCCGTGCATTTTGAGAGCGCGGATTGTTGCCACGATAACGACTGCATTCGGTCTGAAGCCTGTAAAGCGGCATTTGATGTCGAGGAATTTTTCAGCACCGAGGTCAGCACCGAAGCCTGCTTCAGTTACGGTATAATCAGCCATTTTCAAAGCGTATTTTGTAGCCATTACGCTGTTGCAGCCGTGAGCGATATTGGCAAACGGACCGCCGTGAATGAGGGCAGGCGTACCTTCGAGCGTTTGTACGAGATTAGGTTTGATTGCATCTTTGAATAATAAAGTAAGTGCGCCTGTTACATTCAGTTCTTCAGCACGTACTGGACGGCCGGAACGTGTGTAGCCGATAATGATATTGCCGAGACGTTTTTTCATGTCTTCAAGGTCTGAAGTCAGGCATAAAATAGCCATCATTTCGGAGGCTACGGTGATGTCGAAGCCTGTTTCACGCGGTACGCCGTGAGCTTTGCCGCCCAGACCGCAGATAATATTGCGCAGTGCACGGTCGTTGAGGTCAAGTACGCGTTTCCACGTTATGCGGCGTACATCAAGGTCAAGAGCATTGCCCTGTTGGATATGGTTGTCGATAACGGCCGCTAAAAGATTATGCGCCGTAGTGATGGCATGAAAGTCGCCCGTAAAATGCAGATTGATGTCTTCCATCGGCACAACCTGAGCGTAGCCGCCGCCAGCTGCGCCGCCTTTAAGGCCGAAACATGGGCCGAGTGACGGTTCGCGCAGAGCAATTGTCGTTTTTTTGCCGAGGCGGTGCAGTGCGTCGCCCAGACCGATACTTGTCGTTGTTTTTCCTTCTCCTGCCGGTGTAGGATTGATAGCAGTGACGAGGATTAATTTTCCGTTTTGTCTGTTTTTTAATGTATTCCAGTAATCAAGCGAAATTTTAGCTTTGTATTTTCCGTATAATTCAAGGTCATCTTCCGGGATTTCAAGATGTTTGGCAATTTCAGTGATTGGCTGCATGACAGCTTCCTGAGCGATTTCAACGTCTGTTTTCATTTGGGTATTACCTCCAATAAGTTTTATATTAATATTATCTCATATTTTCAGGCATAAAAAAACGCCTGAGCATATGAGATTATGCCCAGACGGTCGACTTTTTTGCAAGCAGTACGGTTCACGTGGTTAATTCCACTTAAAATCCGTCAGTTCCGTACCGTTTATAAATTTATGTCTTTATTATAGCAAAGAGCATATTGATTAGCAAGCTGCATTTTTACGGCAGCAACGGTATTTTGCAGCAGCATGGCAATAGTCAGAAGACCG